>CAXQBA010000375.1:0-2268 GCA_964221885.1 Luminiphilus sp.
CCCTACACGACGCTCTTCCGGTCTCAAAAATAGTTTCAATAAATTAGGAGACGATGTAGTGTATATAAGTACCATGCCTTGGGGAGAAGATCCACGTGAAAATTTCTGGAAATACATGCGTCGACCTCAACCCAGTTTCTCCGATTTTCAAATGATCAATAAAAAATCAGAAACGGCCCGATTTGCTACATTTACGGTGTTTATAGGTTCAAAAAATGTTGAGTATACAAAAACCAATGCATCAAATGTATTTTTAATAGGTGTTACAAAAAAATACAATGAAATGTTCGGACTCCAATTCGAACAAGGTAGATATTTTAATCAGACTGAATTCGATGATGGATCGAGTAAACTGATACTAGGATTTGAGGTGGCAACCACTCTATTTCCAGAGGGAAACTCTATAGGTAAGTACGTGAAGATCAAAGGCCAAAAGTTTCAGATCATAGGTGTTTTAGAGAAAACTGGTAAAGATCTTATTAATCCATTGAATTTTGATGATGCAGCCATAATTCCATATACAACTACACAGAAATATGTTAATTTAAGAAAAGTTCAATTTAGCCAAGGAAGAACCTCCTTATCTGTGAAAGCAAAAGAAGGGGTAGACATGGAGAATATGAATGCTGAGTTGACTTCACTACTTCGAGCAAAACGCCGCTTAAAACCCAAGGAAGAGAATAATTTTGAAATGAACTCTCTATCTATATTATCTAATATTTTTGATAACATCTTTGGAGTCATTCGGATTGCAGGTTTATTCATTGGTATATTCGCTATGTTAGTCGGTGGATTTTCAGTGGCCAATATCATGTTTGTTTCTGTTAAAGAACGAACGAAATTGATCGGTATTAAGAAAGCATTGGGTGCCAAACAATTTGTCATACTTTTAGAATTTTTGATCGAATCGATCATCTTGTGTATTATTGGAGGAATCATTGGGCTTCTCCTTGTTATAATGGCATCATATTTTGCTACTACTTGGTTTGAATATGAGATCTTTCTATCTGTAAATAATGCTATTTGGGGTCTTCTTATTTCTACGTTGGCTGGTGTCATTTCAGGTATTGTACCTGCATACCAGGCATCCAAGATGGTACCTGTCGAAGCCATACGATCTTAATTTTTTTTTATGCAATTAAGCTATTGGGAAAAAGAATCTTTTATTAAAAATATAGATGCTCTTGTCATAGGGAGTGGTCTAGTCGGTCTTTCAGCAGCTATCCACATTAAAGAAAATCATCCGGAGTGGCATGTTGTTGTTGCTGAACGAGGCGTTTTGCCCACAGGTGCAAGTACAAAAAATGCTGGTTTTACATGCTTTGGTTCTGTAACTGAGATTCTTGATGACCTAACAACACAACCAATTGAATTTGTCATGGAAACAATTGAGATGAGATGGAACGGTCTACAAAAACTACAACGTCGCATTGGTAAACAATCCATGAATTATAAAAATTGGGGATCTTATGAGTTGTTTCGAGATCAAGACAGTCAAATACTTGCTGAAAGTTTGGCTCAGATCGATAAATTGAACCACTTGATTAAGCCTATAACAGGTATTCCCAACGTCTTTTCAGAGCAAAAAGAGTATTGTAGTACATTTGGTTTCAATGGTATCAAAAGCTTGATTCACAACAAAGGAGAAGGTCAGATTCATACAGGTATGATGATGGAAGCTCTCATTAATATAGCTCGAAAACATAACATACTAATTCTAAATGGTATGGATGTGATATCCATGGATGAAACCGGTAATCGAGTAGATCTTCATTGTCGATCTGGCTTTTCCATATCTGCGGAAAGAGTTTTGATAGCAACCAATGGTTTTGCACACAGGTTACTTCCCGATGTAGATGTTAGACCTGCCAGAAATCAGGTTTTTATTACACATCCTATTTCAGGTTTATCTGTAAAAGGCTGTTTCCATTTCGATAGAGGTTACATCTATTTTAGAAACGTAGATGATCGAATATTAATTGGGGGTGCTAGAAATATAGATCTTGATGGTGAGACGAGTGACGCGCTAAAGATTAATCCACATATACAAGATCATCTATATTCATTCCTTTCTGATACGATTTTACCTGGAAAAGATTTTAAAATTGATCAAAAATGGACCGGTATATTAGGAGTTGGTCAAACCAAAAGGCCCATTATTCAACAGATCAGCGCAAGAGTGTATTGTGCTGTTCGTATGGGTGGAATGGGAGTAGCTATTGGAAGTCTGGTTGGTGAGAAAGGTGCTGAGATACTTTTAAAGAACTA
>CAXQBA010000376.1:0-3540 GCA_964221885.1 Luminiphilus sp.
GATTTATATATTTAGACAAGACTAGCTTGTTATTTTAAAAAGTTGATATATGTAGTACCATACATCTTTTCAAAGGTAATAAATATCTCACACATTTTTTTTCCAGCTCAAACTTCCATTACAAAGCCTTCTCGTCGGTCATCTGAGGCTGCATAAAACCCATCCTTTTGCTTTACTATCGTATGAACTCCTCCAAAAAACATAGCACTTTCATCCCAATTTTTTACATGTAAACCTTCTTTTTCTGTGTGTTTTCCCACAAAATCTGGCTCTAAATTAAACTCGCCATATTCGTTGTGCAAGCGAGATGCGTCAACTGCATCTTGAACCGTAAAACCATGATCGATCAAATAATGCAATACCTGAAAGATCATTGATGGAATGCGACTACCACCTCCCGTACCTATTGCCATCTCAAATGACCCATCCATTGACGTTACCATTGTAGGAGACATCATAGAGGAAAGTCGAGTGTCTTCAGGCCAATTGTGGAATCCATCAGGTAATAATGATGCCTCTCCCAACATATTATTCATCATAATATTCGTTCCCTTGACCATGTGCCCACAGCCTTCACCATTTGAGACCGTCGTATTGAACGCATTGCCATGACGATCAACGATGTTAAAATGAGTTGTGCTTCCCCATTTACTAAATAATGCCTCAGGTCTTTTCTCATATTGAAGTACTTCACCGATAATGGCTTGTAACGTACTAACATGCCTTGGAGATCCTACGTCATAACGATCCCTGAAAGCCGTAGACATTTTCCTCAACATTAGACCAAGGATCGTGCCTCCCATAGATGGCATCGGATTGGTCAAGACACGTCGGCCCATGTATGGAATACTCAGTGGCTTTCTCTCTAGCACTTGATAGTTTTTCAAATCATCATGCTTCAAATACCCTCCTCTTTCTTGGCATGTTTGGATCAATTGTTTAGCAAACTCACCCTGATAGAATTCCTCACGACCTTCTTTAACTAGATACTCCAAATAATCTGCCATTTGTGGCATTCTCAGAACATCACCAACCTGCAATGAGGTATCATTAGGATAAAAAATATTCCTTGATTCATCCTCTCGAACCATAATCGGTTTAATTACTTTAATGTCGAATACTTGAAACACATTCATTACAACACCGTTTAGAGCCAACTCTAATGCAGGCTCCAAAAGATGCTTCATGGGAATCGTACAAAAATGATCATGAATATGATAAATACCCGCTATCATGCCGGGTGTGGCAATCGAAGCTATTCCTAAATGAAAGGTCTCGCTTGTCTCTCCAAAGTCAACAACCATGGGTACAAAATCCAATGGCTGATCGACCTTTTTTGATCGAGGCGTCTGACAAAAAAAATCTAAAAATACCGGACTTTTTTCCTTCGTGTAAATATTTGCAAATCCTCCACCACCAGCGGAACTCATACAGGGCTCCGTTATAAAAGAAGCAAAGTACGCTGCTACTGCTGCATCAAACGCATTACCACCATCTTTTAATATTTGGCAAGCAGCCCAAGCTGTCTTTTCATGCCCCGCTGCAACAAGTCCATATTTCATACCTTTATTTTAGATGGCCGACCATCGCCCTTTATTCATTAAATCTTTTTTAGCATGGGTCGTAGAATCCATCCGACCAACTTGTTAGGAAGTTCAATATAGATCCATCCATCTTTTTCATCCAATACTTTCACGATTACCCCTTCTGCTAGATATTCGATTTCTGTGTTTTGTATTTCTGGGTCTTGACGTATGCCCACTTTTTCTTTTATGATAACACCAAAACGCTCCTCTAATAATGAATCATGCTTCAATTTAGCAATAATCAATCCAGTAAAAAATAGTGCTATAAATACCCAAGACAACGATTTAAGTCGTCTATTCTTGTAGTAATATGACATCCCAAAAAAAGTTGAGCCAATGAATAAACTCATTAGAATCCACCATTTTAAGATGCTCTCAGACACCTGATGAATCGACTTTTGTAAATAATTCTTCTCAAATGATCCAATGGGTTCTTTAACGAGAGACGTAACACTCATTAAATTATTATTGATTGCATTGTTATTGGGAAAATATTTTAATCCTTTATTAAAATAGGCTATGGACAATCCAAGTTCGTTAATAGCGGAATAACACAAACCCATATTGTTGTAAAGAGCCGGATCTATGATAGATGCTTGCTCAAGGCTATCGTAAATCGCCAATGCCTCATTCCAAGAACTATCTTTTTGTAACGAGACGGCTCTATTAAATAACATCTGATCATTTGCTGATGCCGACACTTGAATGAGCATGCAAAAAGTCATTAAACGAATACCATTCATCCATTTATGTATTCTATATTTCATCTATGATCTGTCGGGTTGTTTCAATAAATGTTTGACGCTGGGGATCATTTCCCGCCACTAGTCCACCTGAAAATAGCGATACCTCACTCGAACGAATCAAAGATATGACCCTATCACAAAGTGCTTCACTAACATCATTACTTTTAAGTATTCCTTGAATAGTATCTTTATCCAACGAAGATACTGGTTGAATAAACTTTTGAGAAACAAATGTTTTCAATATACTGATACAAGCAGCTTCCGTGTCTAATGGTGATCTGCTTTCCTCAGCTAATTCATTTAATTTATTAAAGGCCGTTTCTTTGGCAGCTTTGCGAATTTTCTCAGCGGATGGCATATTGTCTAACTTGTCTTTTCGTTTTCTGAGAACTACAAATAAAGGAATAGGTGTTAAACAAATAAAGAGTGCTGCAAAAAAACCAAACCCACCAAACCATGGGGTATACAAACGTAAATGCTGTGCTTCTATCGGTTCTCCTAAAGAGTTTATTGAATGGGTATGCGCAACCTGTTCCATCTCATCCAAAACTCTTTTATTGTTCAGGTCTTCTTTTTCGGGTAATGTTGCCTCCCCTTGTGACACCTGTATTCGAATAGTTGAATCTTTTCTCACATATTTTTTCTTCAAATGGTCATAGAAAACAAGTTATGGTTTAATTACAAAATCTCCCGTTGCTTTGGGGCTAATCACATAGGTAAAATCTCTGCGGCCATACAACTGTCCACTCTTCTCATACTTTTTTTCGTTGACTTGAGGTTCTAAAAAATCAAAAAACTGCTTATCTGCACCAATTTCCGGTGCTGTGACCTGTTTAATGTCTCCTTTACCAGAAATCTTGATCTTCAGCTGAATCACATCATCTGAAGTAATATCAGGATTAGAGTAATTAATCTGCATATTGTATCTGCCAACAATACCACTGTGGTCATTAGGGGGATCAGGTGTCGGCTGAACATTTAACTTTATCCTATCTGATTTTATGGTGTATGCTTGAATCTGATAAAACGGATTGAACATTGAGCGTCTTCCGTTTACTGGAACACCTACATCCATAATCATAGGATCTATAGTCATTTCCCCTTGCTGATTAGGGAAAAGGGCGACGCGACGAAGCGTAACATAAGAATATCGCTTGCCGTTCAGCGTTTCAGATCGGAAGAGCACACGTCTGAACTCCAGTCACAAG
>CAXQBA010000377.1:0-3951 GCA_964221885.1 Luminiphilus sp.
GAGTAACAGGTACATTAATGAATAATTCCGAGCCAGCCGTGTAGCCTTTGGTCGAAAATGACGTAGCAAAGGAATCCAGTTGCTCAGATATAAATGACAGGTTACAGTCTTTTTCCATCGGAAGAGGAATAAAAAGACGACCATCAATATTTGTCGTATAGGTTGTTCTTGATGAAAGGCAATCACTGATAACCTCAACGCCACTTATTCCTTGACCTGTATGTTTATCAAAAATAAGAAGTTCAGTTTCAAGTGCAACACGTTTAAAAGCATATATGTCCATGCCTCCTTTGCCCTCTAAACGATTAGACGAAAAATAACCATAGGTGCCACTTGAATCGGTTACAAAGGAAATATCATCCCTTGATGAATTGATTGGATATCCTAAATTGATTGCTGGATCCCAAATTCCTTTATTTGAACGTGTGTAGTAGATATCAAATCCACCTAGTCCTGTCTGTCCATCAGATGAGAAATAAAAATACCCTTCTTCATCCATATATGGATAAATCTCATCACCTTCTGTATTTACCTCTGGTCCTAAATTCACTGGCTTGCTCCAGACACCATCTTCATTGTAGCTAACATACAGATCATATCCACCAAAACCACCAGGAACATCAGAAGAAAAATACATTTTGTATCCATCGTTCGTCAAATATGGAAACGCAACCGAATACTCAACATTATTTACAGAAATAGACTCACCAGAAATTGGATCACTCCACTGATCACCATCTTTTTTGACAAAGGCAATATTCGAATTCAATGTATTTGCCAAATGATTTGCTTTTGATGTATTGGTACCAAATTTTGTGTAGTACCCCATATCCATAGACGAATTAAATAAAATTGGACCATCATGGTAACTCAAGTTCAATACATCTACATATTCTGTCGGATTGCCGTAGCGAAAGGTTTTTGTTGACTCATCTGCCATAACAGCACTTACAAAATAGGGTTTCACATAGGGTTTTAACATCCAAGAACCTCTCAAACTAGATGCTTTAGATGTATCCATATCCGAAAAATAAATAATACCACCGTCATAAAAGCAAGCTCCAAGATCATCAAATTTTGTATTGAGTTGAGAAAGCTCAACAATATCATAGAGAGATCCTGCTTTCATCATCTCTGTTCGATTCGATCCTTTCATCGCAGCCACCATATTGTGTGCACGTAGCTGCGCTCTTTCTTTCTTTTTAAATGCAACGAAAGAACTTCTGGCTGAAGCTAAATCATCATCTGCCAGTTGACACATACCTAAGTAATACGTCATGTCAGAAGTAGCATTCTCGTGTTCTGCAGACATCGCATAATAACGAGATGCATTTGTGTAGTCGCCTAGCCGTCTATAGCATTCAGCTAAATTCGACATAGCCGGATAACTTTTTTCCTTTTCAAGAAGCTGTTGATAAATAGAAATCGCTCCTTGAAAATCCAATTCTTTTTGCATCTTTAGTCCTTTGGAAAATAGATTATCGGACTGAGCCAACGAGTGTGTGGAAACACTGACAATTAGGATAGAAATTGAGAGTAAAAGTCGAAGATGGAACATCATGTATTCGGTATTAAACAAAAGATAGACTTATCCAATTTTGGACCTTACAAATATATAATAATAATAGTCTCTGACTAACTTTTTTATTGAAAAGAAACAGAAAAGCCCCCTTATTCAAGGAGGCTTTTGTGATCTTGCTGGGGTTCGAACCCAGGACCCTTTGATTAAAAGTCAAATGCTCTACCAACTGAGCTACAAGATCGGATATATGTTTTTCGAGTGATCTTGCTGGGGTTCGAACCCAGGACCCTTTGATTAAAAGTCAAATGCTCTACCAACTGAGCTACAAGATCATGCATTGCATTTATTCAAATGCGAGTGCAAAACTATTCAATAATTATAAAATTTCAAAAGAAATCTAGTAAAAAAGTATGCTATTGCTTAATAGCTACTCCTTCAGCTATCATGCTAATCTCTGATTTTGGCTCAGTGATCTTAGCTATCTCTTCAGCAGGCAGTCCTTCATCCTCAGCGTAGTGTCTTAATTCATCAACACTTGTGATCGATTCATATGCATCACCATAGGCTACAACGTTCTTCCCAACAATATCCTGATCAACGAAAAAGTCATGATTCGTCATGATTCGTATTTCGTCTCCCTCGACTGTCTGCATTGTTAGCCAACAACCCGCTTTTTTACATACATCAACAACTTCACCTTCTAATTTTGAGGTTATTGCCTGTACGATCATTTCATCACCAAGATCTAGTGAAAATGTATTACCCTCAACTTGTAAAGCAGCTACTAATTCAGCTAAAGACATTGTACTATCGGTGCTTATCACTTTACCGTAATGGATTCCATCAGCAGAGTGTGATTCACCTCCATGATTATGGTCATGGTCGTGGTCATGGTCGTGGTCGTGGTGCGAGTGATCATGGTCGTGATCGTGATCAGAGGAGCCACAAGATGAAAATGAATAAGCAATAACGATCAAAAACAAAATATACTTCATGATTCTTTATTTTTTTTTATGAATGGTTAATTGATTCCTAGCCCAAGATAAGGCCTTGTCAAATTTAGAAAAAACTTTCAAAGGAACATCTTTTTTCTTCTTTACCATTGTACTGGCAATAACAGCCTTTGCAAAACTATCCACAACGATCGCAGCACATAATAAATTTTCATAAGATAAGTAAACATCAAGCACCTCAGCATTGAGATATGAATCAGGAAATTCAACAACATACGCCAATTGGTAATCAAGGTCTCTATCCTGTAGCGCTTTGACATTTTCTTCAGCATCCTCAACCGTGTGAGGTTTAGACCAGTCATTGTCTGGGTTTGACCTCATCTCAACAATACCATCTTCATGAAACGTAAAAATTGCTGTAGACGTTATCATTTTGTTTGACATACATGTAACTATTTAATATCAAAACCAGATCGTTTCAGTTGATCGACCAAATGTTCGCCCATAGCCTCCGTTGGCGTTAAAAACCCAACGCCTTTCGCTTTGTTTGATAGAAGTAGCAATGCCATTCCACTCAACATTCTACATGTTGCCTTATTTCCAGCATCCCCTTGAAAACTCATTGATACCTCTTGGTGATGTCCATGAACACTACAACCAACCGTACGGATCTTAAAATATCCATTTTCAATTTGTTTTTCACTGGGCCCCTCATTTGACTTGGGTCCGAATCTTTTGATTATTGAGCGTCCTATCGAAGACAAACTCAAAACGCCAAACAATCCAAGTCCTAGTGTGTATACAGTACCTTGTCGTCGTTTTCTCAACGGCACATACTCTTTGTAAGTTACTGATTTTATTTTACTTTCCAAGTTCATGATACGCTTAGCAATGCTACGATACACCAACTTTGAGTTAATATCCGACATGAAAAACGGAACGACCCATCTACCTATTTGTTCATTGAATTGCGTCTTATTGTTCCGTTTCATGGATCTAGTGAATCGATCCAACTCCAAATCTTTCACTAATAATTGTGAATTTCCCATTTGTTTTGCCTGACCCGATTCGATCATATTTAGGGCAGATAATAACGTACCTCCATTCAAACCACCACCAGATAATGTATAAAAACTTTCAATCTCATGGATAGGATCTTCTGACGTCCACGTTTTCTCTAGTAAGTAAACGCACACATCGGCTGGTATACAGTCAAAACCACAAAAAGATATGATTCGAGCTCCCGATTCAACAGCCATATCTTGGTACGAAGCAATCATTTGAGCTACCCAACTTGACTCTCCTGTAATATCGACATAATCCACACCGTACTTCGCACAGTTCTTAACAAGATTTTCTCCATACAAAGCATATGGACCTGCCGTACTGACTACAACCTTTGTCTTTTGAACTAATTCTTCAACCGCAGAATCATCGAGAAGGTCCAAACAAAATGAATCGATAGATATCTCTAAT
>CAXQBA010000378.1:0-3382 GCA_964221885.1 Luminiphilus sp.
ATATTTTACACACCGGACCTTTCTAACAAAAAAAGAATTGTAATTGAACACCTTAGCTGACTCGATGTATGGATTATGCCCCTGCTCGAATGGCAATTCAATATTTAAGCCTACAGATGTACCTTCATTCTCATGAGCTCCTCTATTACCGGCTTCCATAACACCTGGTCCTCCACCTGTAATAATACCATATCCATCCTCAACCAATGCCTTAGCAACGTCTACCGCCAAATCATAATATTCATCACCAGGTTTGAAGCGAGCCGATCCAAAAATTGAAACACATGGTTCAATCTTATTCAATCGTTCATAGCCATCTACAAATTCTGCTACGACTTTGAACATGGTCCAAGAATTTTCTGCTTTTACTTCACTCCACTTTTTTGTCTGCTTTTTCATATGTTATTTTTCTATTTTTTCGACGTATTATCTTTTTCAAGCCAACAAATATAGGAAAAAAATCACGATTCATTCATCCTATTTATAAGTACACATCTCATCATTCGAAATGATAGATTCATGATATGGCAACATCAACAATGGATGTTTTTTTTGATCGATACACAATAAATGGAAACTTTTTTCGTTTTAGAGATATGTTTTCTGTGAAAACCACTATTCCTCTCCACTTATTTTTCTTGACCTATAGTTCCTTTTCGGTATATCATTGATTTGACTTATGTAGTCTTTCCTTCCTTGAAGCCAAGCCATATGTCATCCATCGATAGCATTTCAGGCAATAGTGAACGTTCTTTACGCTCTCCTTTTGATTTCAACATCTCGTTCGCCATTTCTTCGAATTTCATTTGATATGCAGCCAGTGTCCATTTACCAAAGAGCGTATGACCTCCTTCGTATAATTGTAATTTATATTCATGAGGTGTAGTAATATAACCTGCGTATGCATTTGCATAGGGACAAAGTTGAATAATACGTACGCCTTTCTGCGCTAATATAGGTGCTAATGTTTCACGTAATTGTTTACCAGCTATGGTTGTTATTTCAGCTGGAATACCAATAAGAGCCAGTGAACCGATCACAAATATCTGTAAAGGTAAAATACGAGGAATCCATGGCGTCTTTTTTCCATAACCTACCTTATTCGCATATTTAATATTTTTAACAGCTGGATCAACAAAGCTCGGTACAAGTAGTTTTTCAGGATGTTTGGCGCCAGCTACTTTCCCACTAGCATGATCAATAATGATATGTTTCGGATGATGGGCACGATAATAATCAACCACTTTATAACGTTGATCCAAATCTTTATTCAATCGAGCACTTAAAATGTCGATGCGCTTCAGAGAGGACAAAAATACACGGATTGCTTGACCTACCACTTTACTAGCTCCTTTTCCGTCAGTCGTCCCCTCAAGGAATGACATACCCCAGGTTGGATCTGCAGTTCGTTCATTCATTAATCCTCCCGTGTATCGTTCATCGATCTGAATGGCCGACATATCGACATAACAATGAAAACAATCCAACGTACCTTCAACAGTCGTTCCATTCGCATCGGCATCATTAAAAATCTGTTTAGCAAGTTGAAATTGTAAATGACCATTAAAAGATGCTGACTCATAATCATCAGTATACATACCCCTAAACTCTCTGTGTTTAGCCGACCACTTATAATTTGGACTAATATCACCTGTAGCATCTTGAGCGAAACACATCACACCCTCTTTTTGAGTCATTTCTTTCAAATATTCCTCGAAGAATTCAGCTGCATAGCCTTTATTATCATAACAAACCTTTCGGTATCTATTTGATACACTCGTCGTATGAACACCAAACCAATTGATCGAGCCGATCGGACTGCCAAATGCATCATTCATTCGAAGTAATTTCATCGTTCGATCACAAGCCATATGGCGTTGATTTTTCCGAATGTTTGGTTCTGATGGATTTTGATTAAAAGCCGCAATGGAACGATTGAAACACACTGGAATGTCTTTATCAAACTCACCATCGTGCCATAATAAATGAGTGGGTTGACGATGTTTAAATGCTTCCGCTATTGATTGATAAATACCCTCCGCATAACACGATAATACCTGTGGTTTGAACCCTGGCATAGAAAAATTGTACGCTAGATATTGCGTGTATCCACCTGCCGTGCTGTGCGTATGCTGAGCAGTGATCATAAGATTAGCCTCTTTGATTGCCCAATCTGGATGATGATCATTCAAGAGTTGGAGTACCCTTTTTTTAAGTAGAATAGTCGAAAAACATAGATCCGCACAAACATATACTAACAAGTTCTCATCTTGCTCGAAAATAAATGTACGTGCATATTGTTTGGTTTCGATACCTTGCATTGTATGGAAATGCATTCCATAGCCTAACATACCACAACCTGGTTCAAAAAATGTAATATCCGTTTTAGCGGTCCCAACTTTGATCATTTCAACCTATTTTATTGGCTTGAACAAATATGGCATCAATCATACGATATTATTCAAATATCAACAGCCTTTAATAGACAATTAACATCAATGAACGCACAAAAAATAATTACTTAAATAAAAAAAGCCCCGACAAAATGTCGAGGCTTGTGATTTCTTTGCGGTAAGGTTAGTAATAGATTAATCAAGATCTATAGCGATAAAACGCTAATCATCGAATCATGAGTTGGTTAAGGTTGCATTTTCGTTCATTTAATATACTTTTACGGAAGGTTCAAAAAAAAGTTTTAAAAGATGTAAAAAAAAATTCTGAAACCCCTATAAAAAAATTATAATTAATTGATTTGCAACAACTTAATAAATAATAAAAAAAATACCTCTAACCTATTAATTTACCGAAATCGCGATTTTTTTTGTTAATATTTCAACTTTTGGCAACCTAATTTTTAGTATACCAGACTCATATGTCGCGTCGATTTTATCAATATCAATGTGGTTTACATCAATATTATAGACTTTCTTGAATGAAAGTCTGTAACGATCAATGTTATCAGATTTGTCATCCAAATCGGCTGAAACCAATAACTGATGATCCTTAACCTCAATCTGAAAATCATCTTTTAAATAACCAGGTAATTCAATGCTCAATGTGAACACATCTTCATCCTGTGTAATATGATCTGCATGTGAAAATCCGTGATGCATACTGTTTTTAAAGTCATCACCGAATACAAGATCGAATAAAGGTGCAAATTGATTTTTTCTTCTAATTAAATGCATGATATAAAATTTTTTGGTGTTAATAATTTGATACATCCACATGTAATCAAACCAAATACCAAAGCACCATTCATGACAAAAAGAGAAAAAAACATGAATTTTTAGTGACAAAATGTCATTTATATATCAAATAAAAATGACAAAATGTCATGTTACATTTTTTGAGGCATACAAATCCCCAGTAACTGACCCGC
>CAXQBA010000379.1:0-4955 GCA_964221885.1 Luminiphilus sp.
GATCGTATCACTAACTTTATTGATCTTATCAATGTTCCTCATCTATTATAAGACGTTAGCATGGCACTCATTGTTGATCGCACCGTATTTGATCTGGTTGTGCATTGCCAGCTCTTTAAATGCCTACATATATTTGTACAACTAAAATCAAAACATGCGTGTCTGGACTGTTTCTGACCTTCATATAGACTATGCTGAAAATGCTGAATTTGTTCGATCTATCTCTATCGGCCCATTCTTGGATGATATACTTATCGTTCCTGGCGATCTTACGCATGATTTCAATGTGTTGAAGGAGTATCTAATCCTACTCAAAGATCGTTTTGCTCAGGTATTATTTTTACCTGGAAACCACGATATCTGGATACATAATGATGATTTTAAAGACTCTATTGAAAAGTTCAATGCGATTCTTTCGTTCTGTAAGCAAGAAGGCATTGAAACAAAGTATACCACAAGTGACGTATCTATCATCCCATTTTACGGTTGGTATGATTTTTCATTTGGACATCCAAACGAACAGATACAGCGCGCATGGAGAGATTTTAAACGTTGTCGTTGGCCTTTCCCATTTGAGGATGTCAATCCCTATTTTCTAAAATTGAATGAATCCTGGTGCTCTGATTCAATCATACCATCAAAGATTAAGATATCCTATTCACACTTTCTTCCTTTTGCTAAATTAGTTCCATCGGGGGTACCTCCTATCGTTCGCTCTTTAATCCCTGTTATGGGATCTATTTCTCTAGGAGAACAGATCAAACAATTCCAACCAAACCTCCATATCTATGGCCATAGCCATCTCAATCGAAAAGCGTTTATTGATGGGATACGATTTCTGAATAATGCGTATGCTTATCCTAGAGAAAAACATATTGCAAGGAAACGAATGATTTGTGTCTATGATCAGGAGCTATTAACGTAAAAAAGGGTGATTAATCACCCTTTTTTTAAAAACGTTTTTACGTCTTTGTTTACTAGTCATTCATTATCCAAACGCATAGACCAACATAAATGCTGCTTAAAAAAACAGGATAAAGAAAGCTTTAACATTATAGTGTAACATCACCTGGTTTCCAATCAGAGGGACACATACTTCCAGTTTGTAATGCAGACAAGACACGATACACTTCTTCAACACCACGGCCTATGCCAAGATCGTTCACTGAAACCCATCGTATAAGTCCTTTAGGATCGACAATAAAGGTAGCTCGATACGCTGCACCAAACGATGTCAAAATACCTAATTCTGTAGCAAGAGTTTTATCAAAGTCTGACAATAAAGCATAGGGTAGATCATCCAAACCTTCCTCCTGTTTTCGCCAGGCTAAATGTACTTCATGACTATCTGTCGATGCACCAATAATCGTGGTATTCATTGCTTCAAATTGCTCATGATATGCTTTAAAGGATCGTAATTCTGTTGGGCACAATGCTGAAAAATCAAAAGGCCACCAGAACATAATCATCCATCTACCTTCAGATACAAATTCATTCGTGATCGGTTTTAACTCTGCACCGTCATTTGTAGGAATAACGGCTAGTTTATTAAAGGAGGGAAATGGATTTCCTAAAGATAAAATACGCATGAAAAAGAAATATTACATGTACAATTTTGGAAAATGTGCCCGGGACAAGACTCGAACTTGCACGCCCTAAACGAGCACTAGCCCCTCAAGCTAGCGTGTCTACCAATTCCACCACCCGGGCTGGGAAGAGCACAAATATATACAGAATTTACATTGATTTCAAATTAGATGGATTTAAAAAATATATCTTTGACGCAAATACTAATGATGAATAAAGAAGGTATCTATCAGACTATTTTTTCCGAACTTTCAGCGGTTCTTGAAGGTGAAACCCACGTTGTACTTAAGATGTCTACGATCAACTGTTTGATCAAAACACATTTTCCTGATTATTTTTGGGTAGGATTTTACCTCATGAAGCAGGAACAGCTGATGGTTGGTCCCTATCAAGGCACATTGGGTTGTTTACATATACCTCTGACTAAAGGAATTTGTGGACGTGCTGCCAGAGAAAAAAAGACCCAGATCGTCGATGATGTACTTAGCGATCCACAGCATATTGCCTGTGATAGTGCCACTCGATCTGAAATTGTTGTTCCTGTCTTCAATCATCTT
The DNA here is from genome assembly GCA_964221885.1 of Luminiphilus sp. Classification (GTDB taxonomy): domain Bacteria; phylum Bacteroidota; class Bacteroidia; order Chitinophagales; family Saprospiraceae; genus Aureispira. Next base: position 2,145 of record CAXQBA010000379.1, read on the forward strand.
AAAGAATTGATCGCAGTTTTGGATATCGATAGCACTCAATACGCCAGTTTTGACCAAGTAGATCGGCTATGGCTAGAAAAGATCGTTGAAACGCATTTTGCTACCGAAAAACTAGACGGTATCGTTACAACCTAACAGGCCATTTATCTTGGACGTGTATTGAATTTTTGTACGGCTACCAAGCGATCATACAACCCACCGTATTCTTTATAATAAACCAGAAAAAGGTAATCATTCTCCGTTTCAAAACTCTCGCCTTCAATCGGAGCACTTGTTGGTATTGGATCAGCTGAGTCATTCGGAAATAAAATATACTGATAGTCGTAGAATCCATTTTTAAAAAGAGCGGTACATGCATAACTACCTTGTTCGGAATTATACGTCATACGATAACCATCTTGTAACTGAAAGTCATTAAATCCTCCTACAACATATACATCCCCATTCAATGCTTCTTTGGATCGAAGTCGAAAAAGGACCTCTCCATATTCTGATTGTAGAGGATCATCAGGAAAATCATAACATTCAAAGAAAAAGCGTCCATTCAGATCATGAGTAAAAACATGAGGACTATATCTTCGGATTGTATTGGGGAATAATCGAATATCGAATCGATCTGTTAATTCTTCAATTTGTTCCATCTGCTGGGTTCGAAAACGAAAGGTACGAAGATCAAGCGGTCTAAATTCTTTACTACCCGAAAACAATAATTGACCTGCCAAATTATATCCAATTGATTCATACTTCGTATAGCTGGGTTCAAGATCCGTTTGCATCCGATCCCATCTTCCATTCTGCAAAACAACTAGTTGTATCTGCTCTCTTGGATTGCCGATGGATATCCCCGTATGTTGAATCTCTACTTCAAACTCTTGATGCGTCGCTGAATAAGGCGGCACCGCTGATCGACGAATAGTTGGTACTACTTTCATCATAGGCTCAGCCACCATAAATCGTCTTGTAATGATCAATTGATCCTCATCACCATCAACAAAAACTTTTAATAAATAATTCCCAGATTTCGTCCATCGAATATCCTCATTTGGTATGACGATTTCATAATGCACATATGGAATCTTGGTGCTGACTGAACTTCGAACATCATAGACTCTATTCTCCTGAAATCCATCAATATAATCCATAGGATCGATATCTTCACTTGGATTCCAATTGGCATCGCAATGTATAACTTGATACGCAAAGTCTTTCGAATATGCATCCAGATCATCAAATTGAAGTCGAAGTAGTGTATTGGAACCTAAAGTTATGATCGGATATTCGATCGGCTCATTTCCTACGGTTAACAACACGGATCGAATATTTGGTGCATAGATGTAATTCTGATTCGAATACGACTGGCCTAATAGAAGAAAATGATGTAAAAATCCTAAAACGAATAGTATGGATAATGATAATAGATTCATGATCTTCAAGATACCAAAAATCAGACCTTTGTATGGAAATAAACCGTTAAAGTTCAGAAGTAGGTAAGCAATGACTACAAAAATAGCATGAGTTTTAGCTTCAAGCAAACGAAAATTGTATATTCGTTTGGGTTTCCGAAAACGTGACGATTATGATCAGGTATTTTGAAAAACAAAATGGTACTATCAAGCCCATTGATTCATTCAAGGATCAATGCTGGGTTAACATAAGTCCTCCTTTTCACTCTGTTGAACTGGAAAAGATGGCTGATCAACACAATATACCCTTAGATTTCTTGACCGACCCACTGGATATTGATGAACGAACACGTTTTGAAATCGAAGATGATATTAAGCTGATTGTTGTTAATACACCTACTTTAAATGAAGAAGCTGAAATAGAAACGCTTTACATCACAGTCCCGATCGGTATCATCCTTCATCCGAATTGTATCATCACGGTATCTTCATACAATACGGCTGTTATGGATACGTTTATTTTGGGTAAAGTTCGAAATTTCAATCCGCATGATTTTTCAATGTTTACGCTTCAGATTTTAGAGCAGAATGTTTATACTTATCTGCGTTGTTTGAAAGATATTAACATACGACGGAATAGTATCGAGCAAGATGTCTACAGATCTAGTAAGAACAAAGATCTAAAACGATTACTGAGTCTCGAAAAATCGTTGGTTTACTTTTCTACTGCACTGAGTTCCAATGCACTTTTAAAACAGCGCATCCAACGTATGAATTTACTGCAGGTTCTCAATGATGAAGATAAAGTGGATCTTTTGGAGGATATCTTGATCGACAACTCTCAGGCTCAGGAAATGGCGCATATTTACACGACCATCATGAAAAATACGATGGATGCTCTTGCCTCTATGATCTCCAACAATCTGAATGAGGTGATGAAGCGTTTGACCTTGATCACGATCATATTGATGGTTCCTACGCTCGTTGCTAGTTTTTATGGCATGAATGTAGACTTACCACTTAAAGGCAAACCCTATGCATTCTGGCTTTTATTTGGAGGATCCATTGCTTTTTCCATATCCATGGTCATCTTTTTCCGTTCCAAGCGGATGTTTTAAAAAAAACCGTGAAGTAATCAGCTTCACGGTCCAGAAAAAATACACAGTCTAAATATTTATCTTATAGATCTTTCATAGTAGATTTTACACCATTTACAAAAGGTACAACAAAGGAAGAGGTAACACCATTCTGAATAGCCTTCTCACGTAAAATGGATATGACATCCAATGATTTACTGCCTCCTAAGAAATAGTATACTTTCCCATTTAATTTTTCTTTTGATACGTTTCCAATATCTTTTAAATGATCGAAAGGTGCATCATTTTCGGTAGTCAAAACACCAATTTGA
>CAXQBA010000380.1:0-2158 GCA_964221885.1 Luminiphilus sp.
CCAAGCTACAGCTACCATGCTATCCAACGCATCAATAGCAGGTCCATTTACTGGACAACCCCCAATCTCCCAACGATCATGGTGAATGGCCTTAGGTTCGGTCCATTTTTCATGGATCAGTTGGCTATGGTAAATGTCTCTAATCTCTTCTTTATCTCTATCTCGGTAAACTAAAATAGGACCGTTAGGGCCAATTACAGCGTCAGTCTGGCAACAGGAGCATACTCGGTCATCGATAACAAACGATTCTATAATGGTTCCATTTGTATCTATAATTGCAGCACGTAAACTCATTTCTTCTGTTGGAACTGAATCACCCTCAGGAATCTTTTCATAATTACGGCCATCCAACCAGATAGCTAATAAGTTCCCCTCATAGGGTAGAAGACTAACAAAACCATGTTCTGTCGCTGTGGAATCCATATGCGGAATGATCGGTTCAGTCCATGTTTGGCCATCATCATTGGAAAGTACAATGTGAACATCATAAGCATAGGTTCCACCTTCTTTTTTGGATAAATAATGAGCTGCTAAATGATGATCACTGAATGCGGTCATGCTTGGAATATCTGCCCAATTTACAAACCAATTCTTTCCTGAAGTAATCTCTTTCTTTTCAGACCATTCATTATCAGAAAAGGTAGAAAACATGAATGCGGATAAACTATCGTTCAGCATTTCAATCCATGTCAAGTATAGTTTGTTATTCGAATTTAGATACAAATTAGGAGCTAAACTATTGGGTCCTGCAGGAGAGATCAATTGAGAAGAGGAGGGCTCATTGTAAATTTCTACATCATTATTACAGCTACATATTAAAAGCAGTATGGATACAACATGGAAATAATGTCTATTCATTTCGGGCTTATTTAATCAATCTTTTAGTTCATTAACTGTTTCGAATAGCTTTTTTAACCCCTTTGACAACTCATTATTACGGATCCAAGTGCCATAATTCAAATCGTGATCATGGTCATCAAAAATAAAAGCTTTAATATTTGTTTTATCGTATTCACGACAACGCTCGATCAAATCATATACACCATCTACGGGAGTATTAGCATCATCTTTCCCATGAAAGATATAAATAGGTAAATTCAATCGTAAGAGTCTTTTTTTGTTTGCCTCTAGCTTAAAATGTGATTTAAACCATTGAGGGGTTACTTTGTAGTAGTTATTCCAGATCCAATCGTGATCATTCTGCTCAATCTTTTCTAAAATAACATTGAATAATGCTACTTGATTTTTCTCAAAATCAAATTTATCGATCTGAGCGTCAGTATTGTTGTCTAATAGGTCAAATGTTGCATTATTAAAAAAACGATCTCGATAAAAGGTGGTATTTTTATCATCTGACTCATATTCATCACGTTCGATAACACCATTACCGTTTTTATCAAAGTATTTATTGATATTGATCATTGTTGAAGCACCAGACAATTGCCATTTCATGATGTCATACATCGATTCATGAGCATAACCACACAAAAGAAGCATATGAACGTCACTTTTCATTTTATCTGCAACCATACTTGCAATTATCGTACCCTCACTCCAGCCGAGTAGTATTACTTTGGTATTGCGAAACTTCTTTATTTTTTTGATCTGATCGATTATTGATTCTATGTCAGCAACTTCAGACTGTGATGTATACGTAGCATAGGTTGCTGAGTCAATTTGATGATACATTGGTGGGACATCATTGATGGTTACACCTCTGCGATTATATGTTGCAAAAGCAATACCTTGATCATTGAATCGATCGGCATACAAGTCATAATAGTTGAAACTATTTTCACCAGTGCCTCTCTTATTCAGGTAGGTATTTGGTCCGGTGCCGTGAATAAACAATACTAGATAAGCAAAGCTGTCAACATCTGTCTGAGGAAGGGATAATCTGACTTTTATTTTTTTACCATCAATTAGTGATACATCTAGAATCTCTTGACTCTCAAGATGTGAACTCAAAAATAAGATCAGGGATAGAAGTAGATATTTTGTAAATCTCATCAAACGTACATTTGTACAATTAATATACACTTATTATTTGACTTCGTATGATTATTAATTATACTCCATTTAAGGCTTGAAATTCATGAAGTAACTATCTGGAATAGTATTGCATTGAAATATAATTGTCAAAAAATAAAAAAAATAA
>CAXQBA010000381.1:0-2911 GCA_964221885.1 Luminiphilus sp.
TGCTGAAAATTATATTGAAAAGTGTATTCTTTCCGTTGCTCAACAAGATTATGATAATTACATGATGCATATTATTGATGATGCGTCAACTGATAATACAAGAAAAGTTATTGACAAAACTATTCAAACCCTACCAGAATATCTCCAACATAAATTTAAAGTCAAAACAAATGACAAAAATGTTGGAGCTATGATGAATCAATACTCGATTATTTCCACAAATTCTGTTGCAGGTTTATATAATGAACCGCATATACAAATAATTTTAGATGGCGATGATTGGCTTATTAATGATCCAAATATATTTCATAAGTACAATAACATATACGAAGATGGTGCTGAATTTACATACGGCTCGTGCTGGTCAGAATGTGACAGCATTCCGCTTATAGCCCAAGAGTATCCTCCTGAAGTAAAATCTAAAAAATCGTACAGGCAATATAAATTTAATTGGAACATGCCGTACACCCACCTTAGAACATTTTCGTCTAAGCTAGCAGAAAAGTTATTGCCAACAGATTTGCAAATAGACGGCGAATGGATAAAAGCTGGCGGGGACGCAACACTATTTTATTATCTTATTGAAAGAGCAGATCCTGATAAAGTTATCTGTGTTTCCGACATCGTATATCACTATAATGATTCAAATCCAATTAACGATTATAAAGTTAATTCTGATGAACAAACTAAAAATGCAAATTATGCACTATCTTTAAAAACACCATTTGCGCCAGGCCAAACTGACTTGAGACCTTTATGAAAAAGATTTTAATTGCAATTCCTACAGCTCGATATATCGAGGGTGATACTTTTAAATCCATTTATGATTTAGAAGTTCCTGCAGGATACGAAACAACCTTTCAATGTTTTTACGGGTACCGTGTTGATCAGGTTCGTAACTTAATTGCTGATTGGGTTGTAAATGGTTTCGACTATCTTTTTGCAGTTGATGGAGATGTTACATTTCCTCCTGATACATTAAAGAAAATGATTAATCATGATAAAGATCTAGTATCAGGAATCTATAGACAAAGACTTCCAGAACATAAAATTGAAATTTTTGATCACGACCAAAAAAGAATAAAGATCGAAGATATTCATGAAAAGGGTCTTGTTGAAATTGGAGGATGTGGATTTGGTTGTGTTTTAATTAAAAGAAAGGTATTTGAAGATATTGGATACCCACAATTTGAATATCACCATGCAATCGATCACACAAATACACTAAGCGAAGATACTGACTTTTGTATGAAAGCTCTAGCAAAAGGATTTAAGCTATGGTGTGATACATCAATATTATGTGGTCATATTGGATCAACAACTATGCATGTAGAGACACCAAAGTTTGAATGGCAGGAGAATATTCAAAATGCGTGAGTATCATAGTCAAGTAGAAGTTATTCACGAACAAATAGATGGAATAGGTCCGTGGTTGTGGATCAAAGGCGACTGGGAAGGATTCCGGTGGCCCAAAGAAGACTGGAAAAACTCATATCGTGATGCGTGGTTAAAACACTGTAGAAATAAGAATGTGTGCGTACAAGCCGGAGGATTTCAAGGAATGTATCCACGCCTATTTTCTGAACATTTTAAAATGGTTTATACATTCGAACCGGATCCATTACATTATTTTTGTTTAGTTAACAATTGTCAAAAAGACAATATAGTTAAATTTCAAGGTGCGCTTGGCGATAAGCCGGGTTTAATTGATACAGTTGTATTATGTGAACATAATAGAGGAATGGGGAGAGTAACACCCGGATCTACTATTCCTGTGTTTACGATTGATTCTCTTGGATTAAAACAATGTGATTTAATTCAACTTGATATTGAAGGCTATGAAAGAACTGCCTTAAAGGGTGCAGCAAATACAATACAAAATTGTAAACCCACAATTAGTTGTGAGAGGAAACATGATAACGAAGATGTTTTAGATATTTTAGATCAATATGATTATAAATTAGTTGATCAAATCGGTGATGATTCAATCTTTATCCATATTGATTATTAGAACTCTTCTTCTTTTTTTGAAGATTTTTTAACAGCTTTTGATTCTTCTAAAGATTGTATTTCTTTTTTTAAAGAATCTACTTCTTCTTGTAATCTCCTAGAGACTTTTTCGGCAAGCGCCAATTTAGTCTCTAGGAGAACATTTTTATTCATAAAATCTTGAGTCACGGCTGATAATTTCGCAATATACTCATTTACAAAGTCAGTTTCCATAATTATTTTCTCATTTTTATATGTACAAATTTAAATATTTGTGTATAATAAGTTATACCAAATAGTAATAATATTAGAACGTACCACCGTCAAGCGATCCAAACTCAGGAACACCACCTGACCCGGCCTGGAGGACTTGACCTTCAGTACCAGCAGCAGTAACTGAAAGTGCAGAAGCACCGTTACCGTAAATGATGCCGTTGTCGGTGAATGAGCTTGCACCCGTACCACCATCAGCAACCGCAAGATCGGTAATTCCAGTAATAGAACCACCAGTGATAGTTACGTTGGAGTCTTCAAGGTGAGCAACAAGAGTAGCTACCGCGTACCCAGTACCGGCTGTGTCAACCGTAGTTGTCGGAGCAGCCTGGTTGTCAACGAACAGCTTAAATTTACCGCCGTCTGAAGCATCACGGAACATACCAGCATACAGATCTTGTGAACCTGAAGTGTCGTACAGACCGTAGAAACCGATGTCGATTGCATCAGTTGTATCGTTGCCGTTACCGAGTTTGATCAGCGGATCTTCAACAACCAAGTTAGTTGTATCGATAGTAGTCAACGTACCTGTAACACTCAGGTTACCAGAAACACTAACGTCATTGAAAGTTACGTTATCGCCTGTTCCAACCGACTGGCCGATGTGAACGCCAGTTGAGTTAGCAACAACACCCGTACCAGCAACAAC
>CAXQBA010000382.1:0-4501 GCA_964221885.1 Luminiphilus sp.
ATTCGGATTGACCTCAGACATCACATTACTTGAGTTATCAGATATGGATCATCCCTTGCTTAAACGATTATCATTAGAAGCACCTGGGACACTTCAACATTCGCTTCAAGTTGCAAATTTATGTGAAGCAGCTGCAAAAAAAATAGGCGGTAATGCCCTTTTGTTAAAAGTAGCCGCTCTTTATCACGATATTGGTAAAATTGAACAAGCGCAACATTTCATTGAAAATCAAAGTACTTTTAACCCACACGAAAATCTGACCGCTGCTGAATCCGCTGAGGTGATCATTCAACATGTTGAAAAAGGGGTGCGTTTGGCTCAAAAGCACCGTTTACCATCTGTATTGATCGATTTTATCAAAACCCATCATGGTACTACTTCGGTTGCCTATTTTTACAATCAACACAAAGAGCAGGTGCTGGGAGAAAACCAATTACCAGAGGCTGTTTTTTGTTATCCAGGTCCCAAACCGACGACCAAAGAGCAATCTATTTTAATGATCGCAGATTCAATAGAAGCTGCATCTAAATCACTACAGAAACCTACTGCAGACCAGTTAGATCAATTGGTAGATGGTATTGTAGACGCCAAGATACAAAAGGGTCAGCTAACCGATTCTCAATTAAGTTTTGATGAATTGGAGCAGGTTAAGGCCGTTCTTAAGGATCTACTGAAAAGCATCTACCATGTTCGTGTTGAATACCCAGGTCAATAAAGGTAGTCCTCTATTTAGAAATTAGTTTGAAAATTTCATCAAGATCCGGTGAAAGTATAATATCAGTTCGACGGTTTTTAGCTTTACCTGAATCCGAATCATTAGATGCAACAGGAACATGTTCTCCACGTCCAGCTGCTGTAATGCGATTTGGTTTCACTTTATTATTGATCAATGCATAGACAATCGAAAGAGATCGATCCGTACTCAATTTCCAATTCATCGTTGCATCTCCATCACTATCGGTATGCCCTTCAACCAAAATACTGATATCTTGATTTTTGATCAGAACATCCGCCAGCTTTTTGATAGCATCAAGGCCTTTACTGTCAATAGTAGAAGATCCTGAGGCAAATAATAGGTCTTGACTCAAAGAGACATATACTTTGCCGTTTCGCTCCTCAACACTTAAGTCACTAGAATTAAAGCCGAGAAGGGCTTGGTTCAATTTATCTTTAAGAGCTTTAGATAATGCATCACGTGCTGCGATAGCATCTTCCAATTCTTTGACGCGTTTCTCTCGGTCCAATAGATCCTTTTGAAGAGCTTCGACATCTTTATTACGTTGTTCTAGTTCTTTTCGAAGTTTATCAATTTCTTCACGTTCTAGTTTTAAACGTGCAGATAGATCATCCAGCTCTGTTTGTTTGCGTTGCAATTCCATTTCTTTTCGTTGCAGTTCGCTTTCTTTCTGACTTAGCTCTTCACTTAACAATTTACGTCTGTCGTTTGCATCGCCACGTAATTTCTCATTCAAGGCTAGTAATTTATCATAAGAATCCTGTAGGTCCTTATTTAATCGTTGTTGCTGATGGTAACGGGTTGTCAATAACTGATGATCATCATTCAGATCATTGAAATCACTACGGACACCGCTCAATTCCATTTCGGTTTTTTTACGTCTCTCCGTTTCAGATAGTAATTCCTCCTGGGCCTTTTGGGCTTGTGTAATAGCTGTGTTCTTAGCACTTTGCTCATCTTGGAATTTCCGATTGGATACACAAGAAAAACACAATGGAATAAGGCTAAATAAAAAAAGTCGTTTGATCATAACTGTTCGGTTAATTATCTGAAGTAAAATATAAGGGATCGACCCATAGTTGAAAGTCAATCCGACTATTTGAAATAGCTTTAGGTAGCTCAGCTTGTATGGGTTGAGCAGCACCATGTGCTATCATTCGAATTCTATTTCTATTCTTTTTAAATTGAGTAAGTTGTTGATACACCCACGATGACCATTTCGTTGAGGTCTGATAATTCGATCGATCATCATCAGCCGTGCTACTGTGAACATGAACATCCAAGTTCAAAAAAGGATGAAGTGCCAATTGTTTATTGATGGAGTCAATCGCTTTGTTTGCTCGATCGCTCAATGATGTATTTGTCAAAAATGGTGTTGTTAAATATCGGATCATGATCGTTAGTGAATCATTTTGTTCTAAGAGGGTATAACTCGTACCTTCTAATGACAAAAACAATGCCTTTTTTATTATTGACAGGGTATCTTTGATCCGATCATCTCTAAATTTTTGTTTTACATATGGAGCATATCGGTCTTTGAATGATTGAATTTGATCAGTAAGACGAATACTATCCCTTCTTTTTTTTATTCTAGATACAAATAATTGACCATCTAACCGGTTGATAACCAATAATAACGAATCCAAAGATTGATTCAATTGACGACATGAGTCGGTATACAAACTAATGGTTCTTTTTTTATCGTCGATTTCCTTTAAGTGAACAACTTTATTATCCATTAAAATCTGTTGCGATTGATACAAAGAGTAGCTTAGATCTTTATTTTGACGGGTTAGTTGCTGATAATCCTTACTTGAAATGCAGGCACTAAAACACCACGTGACCATAGGTATGTACAGAAGCCTGATTTTCATTATGATTTTTTAATTTAGTGATCGAATTATATGAATCGATGATAATTACAAATGAAATAAAAAATAATGATAATTCTGTTATAAACCCTAAAAGAGTTATCTGTCTAGTACCCTCTCTTACTGAGTTATTGCATTATTTAGGTCTGGAAAATGAGGTAGTTGGAATTACAAAATTCTGTATACATCCTGAGGTTTGGTTTAAACATAAAAAGCGGGTTGGTGGTACTAAAAAAATCCATCGAAATATCGTTGAATCTCTATCGCCTGATCTAATTATCGCCAATAAGGAAGAAAATACAAGAGAAGATCTGGTGGGCTGGACCGATGTAATCGTTTGGGTTACTGATATAAAAAAAATGAATGATCTATTTTTGGTTATTCAGTCTATGGGTATTTTATTCGATCGAAAGAAGCAAGCGAATCAGCTGATTGAACGTATTCATCGAAAACAGATCCGTTTCCAGAAAGCGTCTTTGTTGACCCATAAACCAAAAATTCTATATTTAATTTGGTGGGATCCGATCATGACCGTTGGTGGTGATACCTTTATACATCATATGATAGAGGAAGCTGGCTTCACAAATATTACAAAAGATCAAGAACGTTATCCCGTTCTATCATTAGAAAGAATCATAAAATATGCACCTGATTATATTTTCCTATCCTCTGAGCCATTTCCATTTAAGGAAAGACATAAAGATATTCTTCAAAAGGAGTTGCCTAAAACGGAAATTCATAATGTTGACGGTGAAATGTTTTCTTGGTATGGATCAAGAGTTTGTCAGGCATTTGATTATTTTGAAAAAGAATTGATACCAAATATCAAGCATTCATGAAAACAGCAGTTCAGACATTACAAAAATACTGGGGCTTTGATGGGTTTAGACCTGCTCAACAGCTTGTATTACAATCTGTTCTGGAAGGTAAGGATACATTAGCTCTGTTGCCTACGGGAGGGGGTAAGTCCATCTGTTTTCAAGTGCCATCGATGATGAAAGAAGGTATTTGCATCGTTATTTCTCCCTTGATTGCTTTGATGAAAGATCAGGTTCAAGCCTTAAAAGAAAAGGAGATCAAATCACATGCTATTTTCGCTGGTATGTCTTATAAAGACATGGATCGGATCTTCGATAATTGTATTTATGGTGATGTTAAGTTTCTATATGTATCACCAGAGCGTATACAAACTGAATTATTTCAGGAGCGGGTTAAAAAGATGTCAGTGAGTTATCTGGTAGTTGACGAGTCGCACTGTATTTCACAATGGGGGTATGATTTTAGACCAGCTTATTTGAGAATCCGTGATCTTAGAGATTGGATCGGTCATGAAGTACCAGTTATTGCTCTTACTGCAACGGCAACACAGGCGGTACAAGCTGATATCATCGAGCGGTTGAAGGTACCAGATCGTTCTTTCAATTCTGTTCAGGTATCATTTAAACGGGATAATCTGTCATACAACGTATTTTATTACGAAAACAAGATCATTCAGATGATCCAGATGATTCAGCGAATAGAAGGATCGGCGATTATTTATGTGAGAAACCGTCGAAAAACAAAAGAAATAGCTCATGTATTGGTAAAACATCATATTTCAGCAAATTATAAATTCGAAAAGGTCGTTTCGAAAGTAGATTCCATCGTACCAACTATTCGTGGGAATGAATTGGAGCGAAAACTTCAATTATTGAAGGCTCTATCCGTTGGAAAAAATGATAGTAAAGAAGCTTACAAAAAAGCCTTGGAGTTTGTTTCTGTAAATTTTGGTAATTTTGAAGAAGGAAAGAAAGCGAAGGAGATTTTAAAAAAACTGAACAAATAATTGTTTTCGTTTTGAAAACAAGAATGACTCAAGGAAGAGTCCTAAATTTATGATTATGGAGAGAAACGT
>CAXQBA010000383.1:0-4687 GCA_964221885.1 Luminiphilus sp.
GTCGCTGCAGGAATCTGCGCAGGTAAACATTGTGAAAGTTATGTAGTTACCGTTTCTGTTGACCACGTTTCATTTGACAAACCAATTCCTTTAGGTGATGTGATCACTATTCAATGTTTGATTACACGTGCGTTTACAACCTCTGTTGAAGTATATGTTGAAGTCTTTTCTTCTGATATCAAAGGAAATAATACGCGTAGATGTAACGATGCTTATTTTACTTTTGTAGCTGTTGATGACACCGAAAAACGTCCGATTCGAGTTCCACAACTATTACCGTTAACATCAGAGGAACAAAAAAGATACGATGAGGCCTTAACACGTCGTCAAATGAGACTACTTCTATCAGGACGTCTCAACAAGGAAGAAAGTGAACAGATCAAAAACAATCTATTCAACGATTGATCATTCGATAGTACTAAACCATTAAAAAGTACTAAGCTCGATCACAAGGTTTGAAAACAGAGATATTATCAACTAGTATGTTACCACGATAATAGGTTAAAGTTGGCTGTGCATAGTAGGCCTCAATGATAATATACTTATAGCTATTTTGTTCCGTAGCAAACATAAAATCATAAGTTTTCCATTCAATATGATCGATTCTTGGTGACTGCGCTATGAGCTTATCTCGACTACACGATGTTAGACCAGCCCATACCCTGAAAACGACTGGCTTTGAATAACCCGCATATGAGGGAGAAAGAGCAAGATCCACCTGGAAAGTGTAACAGCTATGCTTCTTCAAAGGAACCTTTAATCGTTGCTCGATCGCCTCCCAGTCATTCTTTTCTCGTGTAATGAGTCCCAGATAGGTATTACCCTCTGTTGGTTTTTGATATACACCCCAAGGACCTGGCAGAATATCAGGTGTGGAACCCACACCACATGAGGACCAACCTTCTGGATTTCGGGCATCATGAGGAACCCCTTCAAATGATGGATTTTTCAATGAGATGCTTTTTTCTATTTGGCCATTTGCGGCCAAAATAACACAGAAATAGACAAAGAGGATGTGATACGTTCTGATCGTCATATGAATTAGGCTAAAACAATGGCCATTAGGCCCACACCTAAACAATATAGCGAAAAATAAGCCAATTTACCTTGCTTCACTATTGCAAGCATGATCTGGCATGCCAAAACTCCTGTAATGAAAGCAGCAATAAAACCAAAAGACATAGGTAGAAGCACTTCAGTTCCCATGTTCATATCACCACTGATAAGATCTTTGAGTACTTTACCAACGATCAATGGCATAACCATGATAAATGAAAATCGTGCAGCTGTTTCTTTATCTATTCCTAGCAGAACAGAAGTTGAAATGGTCGCACCTGATCTAGAGATACCTGGTAACAAAGCAATCGCTTGAGCGAGACCAATGATACATGCAGATAGTGGTGATAATTTCTTATCTGTCTTTTTTGCCATTGCGGTCAATAAAAGAAGACCTCCCGTGAAGATCAACATCCAACCTACTAAAGGGATATTCCCACTAAAATATTGATCGATCTGATCTTCAAAAAGAAAACCGATCACTCCTGCTGGAATCATTGATATAATCACATATAATGAAAAGGACCGCGCTTCCTTATTCTCTTTATCAAATAAACCCAGTAGAATAGTATTAATTTCTTTTCGGAAAATAACCCAAGTACTAAACACCGTAGCCAAATGTAAGATAACATTAAATGTGACACCATAATGACCACCTCCAACTTGATGATCAACCCCCATAAAATGTTTACCTAATTCTAGGTGACCACTTGAGCTGACGGGCAAATATTCAGTGATCCCTTGTAGAATACCTAAAAGGATGGCCTCAAATAAATCCATATTTAAGCGTCTTTGGGCGTCTTGAAGATAGCGTATATAACCATACTCAAGCCCGAAATCACAATGATTGGTGCCATTGTTATCCGTCTAAAACTATAAATCGTTGAATCGTCCCATTGTTCAGCTGCATTTTCACCACCTGACATCAATAAAAATCCGAAAACAACAATTAGAAGCCCAACTATGATAAGGATGTAATTGCTTTTATTATAGAAAATACCATGTTCTGGTGTGGGTATTCTCTCTGATGTATTCTTTTTTGTTTTTGCCATATTTTACGTTCATTTTTGGCCTTTTACCCAACTTTACGTTTTCCTTTGATCAGAAAATACATGGTGTAAAGAGTGGCATAAGCAACTACTGGTATTACAGGCAAATATATAAAATTTATCAGATTCTTTGAATGAAAAAGCAAGAGGTAAGAAGCAAAAAGAGACGCAATTACTAAAAACCATTGAAAAGTCAGCCAAGGTAGTCGTCTTGATGTCAAATCCTCATCATTCTTTACCTGACAAAGGGATGCTGAAGCTAACCAATGACCAATGATCAAAACAAAAAGGATCAAAGAAATAAAGATAACATAAACAGGAACAGTCCATCGAGCCAATGTATCAAAAGTGATCGGTAAAACATGCCCATCAACAGGTTGCTGAATGGATTCGATCGCTGTTTGTCCAGCTAGATCATTCAATAAAGTATCTTTAACATCAAAAAACGCACTTTGAATCTGAAATTCAATAATGTAAGGTAAATCAAGTATCGTCTTTGATTGTTCATCCGTCGAATCCAGTGGACTCAAATCAGGATCTTGAATAGATTCAGAAAGGTCGAATAGTTGTTCCATTTCAACCAACTGCTCCTCTGGTGAGATTAGTTTCACCGACTTAAAAAAAGGTGCTTTACATAGATCCTCTTCAAACGAGATACGTTGACCTTCAGATAGCATTGGATCAAGGGTTACAATATACAACGGTTTTTCTCGCAATTGTTTGGTTTGGTCCTCAACCCAATGGTAACATGTGAGCATTGAAACTGCCAAAATCCAAAAGCCCAAACAATAGATAAAAAAGCCTAGTGATATCCGTTTCAAAGTTCGTATTAATTATTTCATTGAAATTACCCTTCGATCTTTGCTAAAGTAATCAGAATCCTAAAAAAATGGAAACTCATTCCAAAACTTTTTGTTTACCACATAATGTTATAACAGATCGAAATATATGTTCATTACTCATCCAAAAAAAACCATCACCCTATTTGCCATTCTATCATTGATCGGAGTGGTTTTAGCATTCCAACGGATACGATTCAACTTCGACCTAGAACATTTCTTCCCAACAGGCGATGAAGACTTAGCTTTCTTTATGTCCTTTCGAGAAAAATTTGAACCTGATG
This sequence comes from Luminiphilus sp., assembly GCA_964221885.1. Lineage (GTDB taxonomy): Bacteria > Bacteroidota > Bacteroidia > Chitinophagales > Saprospiraceae > Aureispira. Next base: position 3,229 of record CAXQBA010000383.1, read on the forward strand.
ACAATTTCCTTCTTATTGGCGTACATCGAGAGGATGGGGTTTTTGAACAACAATTCATGCAGCGTGTCCTTCAAACTTCATTGGATATGCGTCGTATGGAGTTACCAACAACGACCCAAGACAGTGGGTATCTTCCTCACCTTAAAGATAAAGATGGACAAACTTTTTTATCACCTGTTGTCAGCTCTAACTGTTTGCTTCAGTTAGAATATCCAGTTCGAAATCCGATCACAGGGTTTACCATGATACCGTTCGTTCATCTTTCCGCACCAGAAAAATATGAACGGGATAAGAATAAGATCTTATCAGATGAACGTCTCGTCAATACATTCATTTCAGCAGATGCAAAAACTTTAGTCATCGCAGTGAAGACCATCGATGAGATCAAACAAGTTGATGCGAACACCTTTATAGAAAAAACACATGAGATACTGGCCCGGAATGATCTAGATGATTATCATCTATTGGGACGAACGAATTTTCAGACCGAGATCGTAAAAGTTCAAATACGTGAATTCATCTTGTCTACCGTTGTTTCCATTCTATTGGTATTTTTGGTACTGCTTTTGATCTTTAGAAAAGGTTGGGGTATTTTTGTTGCAATGATATCCATACTCGTAGGTCTACTGATGTTTACGGGGTATCTTGGAGCTACTGCAAGTACGTTGGATACGATGGCACTACTCTACCCGATCATAATGATCATAGTAGCCACATCTGATGTCATACATGTGATGTCTAAATATATCGATGAGTTAGGAAAAGGCCACTCTAAATTAGATGCTATTCGAACCACCATTCGAGAAATTGGCTTATCCATTCTTCTTACTTCAACAACTACGGCTGTTGGGTTCTTGTCGCTGTATACTTCACGACTAGCCCCAGTCAAGATGTTTGGTGTTCATGCTGCGGTTGGTGTGATGATCGCATACATTTCTGTAATTCTTTTCACTACGACTATTTTATCCTTATTCCAATCTGGACAGATAACTCAAAAGCAGAAAAAAGGCTCTTTTTGGGAACGATCCATGCTCTGGTTCTATCATGTTACCAAAACACATACAAATCAGATTCTAGTGGGTTTTGCGATCTTATTTTTGGTATGTGGTATAGGTATATCCATGGTAACCACTAATACATTGATTGAAAAGATGTTACCTAAAGATGAAAAGGTAACGGAGGACTTCCTATTCTTTGAACAAAACTTTAGTGGTTTCAGACCATTAGAAATAGCTATAAGCACCAAGAAAGGTGATGATGTGGATGACTTTAAGATCGTAACTGAAATTGATAAGTTAGAGCAACATTTCCGTTCTTATGAACCGATCCGATCCGTTAATTCAATTGCTACCATTTACAAATCGATTAATCAAGCATATTATCCAACTCGTGAAGGTTCATTTGCCATGCCCATTTCACAAAAGCGATTCAAAGCATATCAAAAATTGATGAAACGGAT
>CAXQBA010000384.1:0-7628 GCA_964221885.1 Luminiphilus sp.
TGAACACAATGAAAACACCTCTAATACGGGCATAATGAAGGGAAACATCAACTACTTTATCGATCGATCGTCCATAGCGTAATTGTTCAAATGCCTCATTGGCGAATGATTTAACTACGTGTATCGCTTGTAAGGTCTCCTCAATGATAGACGATGAACTCGCCAATAGATCTTGTCTCTTTCGGGACAATTTTCGAATATAACGCCCAAATACCAGTGCGAGAATGATCACTACTGGAAAACAAGCCAACATAACCAATAAAAGCTGGGTAGCAGCAAAGGCCAAATAGATAACGCCAGCCAACAAAAGAATAACCTGACGTATAAATTCAGCAAGTGTTATGGAAATCGCATCTTGTAACTGTTGAACATCGGCAGCTGAGCGAGATGTCAATTCACCAACTCGATTTGTATCATAAAAGGAGAATGGTTTAGCGATCATTTTTTTATACAACTGCTTGCGAATATCAGCCATTCCCTTTTCACTAACTTTTGCAAAAAGTATCACACGGAGATAAGATGAAATGGATTGAATCAAGACCACAATGACCAAGATAACACCAACATCCCCTAAATCCATATTAAGATCAGATGTTCCAGAAGCAACATCAATGAGCGCTCCTGCTGCCCAAGGAAAAACAAGAAAGACACCAGAACCAAGAAATAAGAAAAGTAAACCAAAGAAAAACGAAAACTTATATGGAGATAAGTAACGTATCAGCAACTTAGCCTTCTGCATCCCCTCTTTGCTCAGAGTTACTTTTATATCATCATTTTGTCCTCGTCTGGGCATGTATTCGTTTTATATAAAGAACAACAATTTTGCAAATTCTGTTTTATCAAAATACTAAAGCAAACGTCCTAAAATAAAAATAGGTCTGCCTTGTTGTATAGACAGACCCATTCGTAGTGTATTTTTATTAGTTACCCGGTTGTATCGGCGGTGTTGCACCTGGTGTAGTAACAGGTGAAGGTGTATTGGTTGGCGCCGTTACATTTGTATTAACATTGATCGGTGCATCTCCCGTTGTAGGATTTGTAAAAAACATGCCCGAAAACAAACATAGAACGATCAATGCACCAGCTAATCCCCATGTCGTCTTTTCTAAAAGATCCGTAGAGTTGGCTGCACCAATAATCTGATTTGCAGCTTGTGAACCACCAAAAGTAGAATTTAATCCACCACCCTTAGGGTTTTGAAGCAGAATGATCAAAATTAGAAAAACCGATATGATGGCGATCAAAATGGTTATCAATAAAACCATGGTCAATATTTTTAAAGTGTACAGTTTATATCAATTGCGAATGAAAGTTGATTAGTATGCATAAAAGCAATCACATAACGATCAATCACGTTGATTTAATTTATCAATTTCGTCTGCAAATAAACGACTTTTTTCAGGAAATTTCAAACTTAATTTGCGATACATATCTATTGCCTCTTCAATTTTACCTTGATCAACAAATAATTGAGCTAATGAATGTGAAATAATATCATCACTGGATGGCGTATTTTGTAACCAGCTCGTATCCTCATCATCCTCGATAAGATTTTTTGTATCACTTGATTTACGAGTATCAAAAAGCTGAAAAATGGCATCAAGCTCACCCAAAACATCATTTGAATCTGCGATTGGCACTTCTTCATCATCGTCATCTTTTAATAAAGCTGACGCATGATCCGTATTATCAGATGCATCCTTCGACTCATTGTTATCAACTTTTTGTGAGGTATCGTCGAGAAAATCTAGAAAATCATCTGCAAAAACGGGTACGCGAGATAATTTGAAAGGCTTCTCCTCTGAATCATCATTGGCATCAGCCTGCAATAAATCATTCATGGACATCAATGGATTGGCATCATGATCGTGAACCTCTTGCTCTTTATTTGGAGATGAATGAGACGAACGAGTGGATTTAGATAATTTAAAAACAGCTTGGGCTGGTAAAAGAATAACGCCATGTTGATTTTTTATCATTTCGTTATCCTCTGAAATATCCTTCGACGTACGCTCTTTGTCAGTTGTTTTTTGAACCTTTTCATTCTCAAAGACCTCATCGGATGACTTCGAAAATGAGTCGATTGACTGGTTCGAGTCCTTGGTATCCTTGATTGATTCCAATACTTCAGGTTCTTTTATAATATCTTCTGACGGATTTCCATTTGGTTGCGAAGCCTCTTGCGAATGAATTGACGACTGTTTGGAGTCTTCGCTGGGTTTTAAGTGAGATTTATTGCTTTTATGTCGATGATGCAGCACTTTGTAAAGCGTATTTCTATCAGGTGAGAATGCACTCATCTGATTAAGTAGGTTTGGAACATCGTCATGTCCAGCCTGATGTGCTTTTTTTAACCGTAATAGATGTAACGTTGCTGCATATGGATATCGAGACACCAAATCACTAAGTGTGTTTTCACTAAGTGAATCGAGTAAAGTATGATCTTTCAATAAGGCAGTAAATTGAATTTTGTCCATTGGTATTCCCTAATACATAACTAAAAATATACAAATTTGATCACATAAAAAATTTATATACGACATCTTCAGAGATGTACATCAAGATACTGATCAAAACTGTGGGAATCGTCAGTGCCACTAAATTAGCGGCAATATAATGACGTGTTTTAATATTAGTAAGAGCCAACGTGTATCCAATAATTGGAGAGAATTGAATCAAAACTCTGAGGATCACAAGCGTTCTAAATGGTTTAGTTTCTGCTTCATCCAGAAGACTTCGCACGAATGAACTTTTAATTTGAGAAAGAGCTTTTCCGCCTATAAAACGCCCAATGTAGAAGGTAGCAATTGCTCCTGAAAACGAGGCAAAATAGGATAAAACAGGGCCCCATAAATAACCAAACAATAGAATTCCAATCACCAGAAACAATGTTCCCGGGATATTTAAAATAGCAGCAACAACAAAAAAGAGCATAAAGAGTAGGTAACCCCAATTTCCAGTATCATCAATCATTTGCTTCAACGTTGATATATCGAGATAAGCTCTTAGAGGAGAAAATCTAACAATGATCAAACATGTAATAATCAATACCAACAATAATGCAATTCGATAACCTACAAAACTTCGCTTAGAGGGTGTTCGTTCTATCATAGTGCGATTAGATTTAAAAAAATTGCTTTGATTTGAGAATTTCTTACGATGTATGTGATCAATACAATCAATGAGAATGGTAGAATAGACGCAAAAAAGTTGCCAATGATGAATTGACGAGTCGTTACTTTGGTCATGGCTACTGAATAATTGACCAAAGGTGACAATAACATAAAAATACGTACGATAAAAAGTGTCTTATACGGATGTTGCTCAATCTTATTCAAATACCTCATCAATCGTTTATTCTCAACATCATGCAGAGAACCACCACCAATGAATCTAGCAAATAAAAAATTGATCAATGAGCAGACCATAATACCCATAAAGGAAAGGATAGAACCTGGGCCGTATCCATAGGCTACCACGGCCATTACAATAAATACTGCCCCTGGAATATTCATCAGGGTACCTAACAAGAGAATGCCGAAAAAGAGCAGATAACTCATCCAACCATACTCTGTCAGAACGGCTATCATACGATCCGAATTGAACAAAACATCGATACCAGAAAGCTTTGAAAGGGCGATCAGTAACAAAATGAATCCGATCAATAGGATGATCCGCTTATATTTTCTGAAAAAATTGTTGATAATTGATGACTTTAGGGCAATAAAGGTAGGGATAACTTTCAATTCTTCGCGAACTAATTTACATTAGTAAAAAAAAGTTATGTCTACAATAACCACCTTAGATGAATTCATCATACAGCGACAAAAGGATTTTCCATACGCAACAGGGGAATTATCTGGTCTTTTACGTGATATTGGGCTTGCTTGTAAGATCATTTCACGAGAGGTTAATAAAGCTGGTCTTGTCGACATAAGCGGGGTGCATGGCACAGAAAATGCATCTGGTGAAGTTGTTCAAAAATTGGATGTACTAGCCGATCAATTATTGATCAACAACCTTCATAACAGTGGCGAATGTTGTGGTATTGCCTCAGAAGAGAATGATACATATGTTCCTATTGAGGAATCGGTGAATGCAAAATATGTTGTTCTTTTTGACCCTCTAGACGGCTCATCAAATATAGATGCTAATGTATCGATCGGAACCATTTTTGCTATTTACAGACGTACTAGTGATAAAGGCACTTGTCAGATTGAAGATTTTCTCCAAGACGGCGTTGAGCAAGTAGCCGCCGGTTACGTAATCTATGGATCATCTACAATGTTGGTGTATACTACTGGTAAAGGTGTCAATGGATTTACGCTGGATCCATCCATTGGTGAATTCTGCCTATCGCATCCAGATATCAGGATTCCTGATACGTTATCCTACTATTCCGTCAACCAAGCATCCTATGCAGATTTTAATAAAAATACAAAACAGTATATTGACACACTGATTCAAGAAGGATCCCGTTTGAGATATATTGGTTCGATGGTTGCTGATGTACATCGCACACTGATCAAAGGTGGCGTTTTTATGTATCCTGCCACAGAAAAAAGTCCTAATGGTAAACTAAGATTGCTCTATGAATGCAATCCACTGAGCCTGATCGTAGAACAAGCAGGTGGGCAATCCACAGATGGCCATGGGCGTATTCTTGAAATAGAAGCCCAAAAATTACATCAGCGAACACCTATATATATGGGGAGCCAATGTGCTATTTCCATTTTAAATACTATTATTTCAAAATAAAGTGTAACGAAATTTGGTTATGACATTATGTTGGCAAATCACAAAACAAAATGTCATGCAAAGATCCCTTTTCATTGTTTTATTACTTTATAGTTATACCCTTTCTTGTAAAGCGCAATCACTTTCAAGTACGCCACCTACTTTTACAGAGGCATCCCTATGTGTATCGGAGTTATTTGATAACCTATTCAATCCGAACAAAATAATCAAGAATCCATTTGCCTCTGTATCTTACAACGTATCAAATTCCCATAAAAAAGTCCCTGTAGAAGTTCAGACTAATGAAAAGACTACAAACAATGATACATCCATTCATTTTGATACCTTCTCGGTCGTTATTTTCTACGATAAAGATACTTTTAAGGACGCTCTGACGAGCCAGAAAATTACCCAAGACGAAATAAAATAGTTCATTCAACATTCAAAACAGTACATCATGAAAAAACAATTATTTAGTGTTTTATCCATAGCGCTCATTTTTAGTTGTTCTCCTCCGAATCAACAATCATCAACATCAGCATATGCTGATGCCCCAAATATTGAAGCCTTACAAAAAGATACCAACATTCAATTCTTGGGTGAAGTCGAACATCTTTTCAGTTTTGATATAGATCCTTCAATAGATGAGAAAAAATATGCTTTTTACAAATCGCTGTGTGCCGATAATGGTTCCAGAGCCGATCGTTGGTTTGAAATACTGAAACACAGTATAAACCTAAATGATCAATCTATTTCAGATTACATTGAGACTGAAGAACCCATTTACGCTGATCTGGATGGCATGATGTCGTATCTGATCTTCGATCAATTAGATAATATAGATACCTATGCAGACAAAGCGTTAACCCAAAAATTGGATGATGCTCAAAAAAAGGATATCGCAATCTCGATTGATACCATTTTAATGTTTGATCCTGACACTTATAAAGACAAGGCATATGTTGTTGAAAATGTTCTTGACCCAAGAGATGTCTTTATGTATAAAGTTTCGGCTATCATTTTTTTTGATAAACAAAAAACTGAACTGATCTACGTCCCTACTGCCATAGCTCCGATGAAAACGATCTATGATGATGAAAGTAATATGGTTTCTACAATCGATTTATTCTGGATACCCGTAGATGTGAATCGTAATTATCCACAAATCGATCAACCTGAATACACCTTTGCTCATATTCATCAGAATAACATCAGTCCGAATAATATTCTTGATACGAATATGCGTAAACAATTCAACACCTACTCCATTGATCAAGTTCAACGCATTCGCGACAGAGCAGGTGAATTATATATTCCTACCTATATGCATGGCGAACCGAACGATTCATCACAGATAGCCAATCTGGGTAGTAGTGTGGATACGATCATCATTTTTGACCCAGAAACCTTTGAGGAAAAAGTTCAAACCGTTAAAAACGAAATAAGGGCTGTAGAAAGTTTCCGAGTGAATAACGTATGGAGTTTCAATCAATCGACTAAGAGAATTGAATGTTTTCAGTTTGGGTACACATTCATTATTGACCGATTGGACGACTTTGGAAATGTGATCAATAGTGGTCCTATTTTTTTCCACAAAACTAGGTAATTCAATTTGTTGATATGTATCAAATGGGCGGACCTCAGCAGGGTTCGCCTATTTTTTATCGGGATAATGTTTGAGTAAAAAGTCGATGGCATTGACATAACAGATCTTCTCAACGGCCATTTCCACTGTGAAATCCTCATCAATATGATACAAAATATCCATATCCGTTGTATCAACCATTGCCTGTATATACAAAGTCAGATCCGTTTTGAATTGATGTAATTCATTGGCTGTTTTATATGAAGATAATGGATCAATGTACCCATCAAAATCCGTTCCGATCGAAATGATATCCCAAGCCTTCTTTTTTTCATCCATGGAGTACATGGGATTGTCATAAATGACCTTTAATATCGCTTTGACCTGATTCCAAACGGCTAAAATACTATTGATTTTCTCGGATTTCTCAACGCGCTTATCAGCTGACATTCCTAACATTCGTTTATCAAATGAAATGCCGAAAAGTCCACCTGTTTGATAAATCATTTCAATATCTTCATTACAAAGATTAATATTCCATGCATAATAAGGTGACTCTTCTTTGATCAATCGATATTGATCATTCTCATGTTCCAAGGCATCAATCAAATCTTGTAAGCGATCTTGTCCTGAATAAGCACAATGGCTGGCAATTACCGGAATCACATCTCCCTTTGCTAAAGTTGGCTTAATAATCTGCTCATAATATTCCATCCTACTTTTTGCGCTCATATGCTTAACATCGATCAAAATGCGATACGACTCGGTATCGACTCGATTGTTCTGTTCATCCAGAGATAAAAACTTACGAATCATGCGCCATCCGATATCTGTGAATCCTTGATTCATTCCATGGGACTGATCAACCAACACATCCGTTATACCAGGCATCGAGTGTGCATGCCCGCACAAACCGTTATAAAAATGATGCGCAAAAGTAATGAAGAACAAAGGATGATCCCATTCATTTTTGATATGATCAATACGTTCCAACATGTTCAATTCGGAAACATCTCCAACCGAAAACACATGAGATCCTTCTATTGTCAAAGGCATAATGATGACATCCTTTGACATATTCTTTAAGATGTCCTTTTTATTTTTTGGTATGATATATTTTCCAGTCGCATGATATTGGTCTGGATATTTTTTTCGACGACGTTTATTACTTTCTAAAATCTTACGTGCAAATCCTAATGTTATGATCTCATTGGTTGTTTTTTCATTGTCTTTAGCACACAGAAAAGCATATTCATCTTGAAGAAAAGACCAATAATCGTATTCATCTGATAAAATATAATCGATT
>CAXQBA010000385.1:0-3079 GCA_964221885.1 Luminiphilus sp.
ATTGTTGGCTTTGATAGCTGCGAGAGATGCTTTCGATCACGCTGGATATGGTAAAAACAGTCCCAAATTCACGCGTGAAGTAAAAGATAAAACAGGTGTTCTTCTTGGCGTTGGAGGTGGTCAAAAGCTAATTACGCCATTAACCTCAAGGTTACAGTATCCAATATGGGAAAAAGCCCTCAGAGCCTCTGGTATACAAGAAGAAGTGATTCCATCTATCGTGGATAAAATGAAAAAGGCTTATATCGGTTGGAATGAAAATTCATTCCCAGGTATGTTAGGGAACGTAATATCAGGTCGGATTACAAATCGTTTTGATCTAGGTGGTATTAATTCTGTTGTGGATGCGGCTTGTGCTGCATCGCTATCTGCTGTCAAAATGGCTCTTAGTGAATTAGTTGAAGGTCGAGCAGACATGATGTTAACAGGAGGTGTCGATACAGATAATTCACCGTTCATGTATATGTCTTTTTCTAAGACACCAGCATTTTCAAGAGAGAACCAAATTCGCCCCTTCAGCGATAAAGCTGATGGTATGCTTATTGGCGAAGGACTTGGCATGGTTGTCCTCAAAAGATTAGAGGATGCCGAACGAGATGGTGATACGATCTATGCTGTGATAAAAGGAGTCGGTACATCATCCGATGGACGTCACAAATCAGTATACGCGCCAAGGCCTGAAGGACAGGCAATGGCTATGCGTAGAGCCTATGAAGAAGCGGGATATGAAGCCAAAACCGTTGGATTAATCGAAGCTCATGGTACAGGTACTAAAGCTGGTGATGCATGTGAATTAAGATCCATGCACATGGTATTTGGAGAAAACAATAACCAAAATCAACACATTGCTCTTGGTTCTGTGAAGTCTCAGATCGGTCATACAAAAGCTGCAGCTGGCTCCGCAGGTCTTTTGAAAGCAATACTTTCGTTACATCATGCAGTATTACCCCCTACTCTTCACGTGGACCAACCAAATGATTCATTCGAAATAAATTCCTCCCCTATTTACATTAATACATTAACAAGACCATGGATATCTAATTCGTATCCACGTCGTGCATCTGTAAGTGCTTTTGGATTTGGGGGAATCAATGTACACATCACACTTGAAGAATATAAAAACAAAAGGAAAGATTATCGTATTGATCGAGTTAATAAATCAATTCTATTATCTGAGTCAGATACCAAAACATTAAAAGAAACGTGCCAAAAACTCATAAATGGGCTCAATGGGGATAACTATCAGAACATTTTTACCGAGATGTTCAAAAATTCTTCAACCGCTATAAACGAGAATGATCCACGAATAGGATTTGTTACTTCGGGTGTTCAAGACGCAATTGAAAAGCTCTCGATATGCTTGAATATGATCCAGTCAGGGAAAGAATACATCACTCATCCCAAAGGAGTTTATTTTAGTAACAGATCAAAGATCAACAATGGAAAAACCGCCGTAGTTTTTGCTGGACAAGGATCGCAATATGTAAATATGGGGTCTAAACTTGTTTCTTCTTTTTCGACAATTCGAAATGCAATAGAACAGTTTAACACCAAACGTCCCAACGAACCAGTTAGTAATTACATGTATCCGGTTCCAGTGTTTGATAAGCGTTCTAAAGACGAACAACAAATTGAATTAACTAAAACTGAACATGCTCAAGCAGCTATTGGAGCTTTAAGTATGGGCATGTACAATGTTTTACAAAATGCTGGTTTACAAACTGACTATGTACTCGGTCATAGCTTTGGTGAGTTAACAGCATTGTGGGCAGCTGGTACCCTATCTGATGATCAATATATTGATCTAGCCATTGCTCGCGGTGATGCGATGTCATCAAAGCACTTAAAGGGTTCTGATAGTGGTAGTATGTTAGCTGTTAAAGCAACCGAACATGATATTGCTTCTTTTGTCGAAAAAACAGAAGACCTGTTTATTTCAAATCTGAATTCAAGTAATCAAACCATACTTGGTGGCTCGACATCCGCTATTGAGAAGGCTATTGAATATTTGAAAGAGAATGGTTTTAAAGCGGTACAATTACCTGTCTCTGCTGCTTTTCACACAAAATTTGTATCACATGCACAAATACCAATTGCAAATCTGATTGACAAACATCTATTCAAAACGCCTAGTATACCAATTTTATCAAATTCAACAGGTGAACTTTATCCGAATGACCCTGAACAGATAAAAAAAATACTGAAAGAACAATTAACCCGTCCTGTATTATTCAAAAAGCAAATAGAGCTTTTATACAAACAAGGTGTTCGTATTTTTATAGAAGTCGGTCCAAAATCTATACTTCAAAAACTGATTCAAGATATCCTCCAAGCAGATGATGTTTTTGTGGTCAGTATGAATGCGCATTCATCCAAAGACGATGATTATCAATTCAGACTAGCAGCCAATCAACTGTGTGTTTTAGGTTATCCTTTATATCATATAGATGATAATAAGGCTCCCAACTTAACGTCCAGTGTATCAAAGAAAATGAGTGTCAAGATAAGTGGTAACAATTTTGTTTCTAAACATACACAAAAGGCTTATTACGATGCATTGAACGATGGTGTTCAAATTAAAAACAGCAACTCCAACGAGAAGCCAGTCGAAAAAATAGTAGAAAAAGTCATTGAAAAGATCGTTGAGGTGCCTGTATATATTGAAAAAAGGTCAACCTCATCAACAGTTCAATCAACAAATACTCATAATACAACAGAAACAGATCATTTATCGTCAGATGATTTAAATACAGAAGAAATGAAAAAGGAACAAATCGATATGCTTAAACAAACCATTAGTTTGGTAACTGCACAACAAGACAAAAATCTTGAAATGATGCAACAATTAATGGAGCAACAATTCCAACAGTCCAATCAGCTGATCAACTTATTGAATAATGCTTTTGATGCTTCTGACACAAATCAAACTAGCAGTTTTCAAACATCATCAACCGAAGCAAAACTTGCAAATGGTTTGAAGATATCGAATGGTACTACCCCATCAAATGGTCACCAAGTAACAAGCAATGGCAGATCGGAAGAGCGTCGGGTAGGGAAAGAGTGTGCCTGCATGTGTAGA
>CAXQBA010000386.1:0-18062 GCA_964221885.1 Luminiphilus sp.
TCATGAATGAATTCGTATTCCGTAACCTGATCAATGGCGTCAAATTGACCTATTAGGGAAAAGTCATATCCATTTGAACTGTGTTCAATAAAATAGGTTACATCAAATTCAAAATCCGATGTGACACCCCATGATATCAACGCATATTCTTGATCTTTCTTTACATCAAAACGATCCAACTTTGTATCTAAAATCAGATAACAATCATCCAGCACAGTGGCAAACCCACAATTAGACGCACTTGCTAAATTGGAGTAATCGTACGTACCTCGAATAATTTGATTGATGAAGTATCTGTTCTGTTGATTATTAGGTAAACCAGGTGAATCATCAGCAGCGGCATTACCCTTAGAGAAATTTCCAACATCTGTAAATGAACCACAATTGAAAAAGAAATTTGATCCTGAGCCTGAACCTGGTACCCGAAATGAAGAGCCACCACCTAAAGATGTATGAAATGTTGGATAAGGAGCGTTCAGACCATAACTATATCCATGATAGAAGGTTCCATCAGGTAAACGAACCTGAGCTGCATCTTGGCTATTCGAAAGTCCAATAGAGTTCCAATTAAGATTCTGACCATACCCTCCACAACTAGCATAATTGCCATTTGTTGTTGAAGGCACTATAGGAGTACTTGTACATTCTTCTATACAGGGATCTGTTGAACGGAAAAAATAAACACAGTCAGCATTAAGATCGTTAGGATCAGATGCACCGAATGGAATCTGCGTATTTGGATCCGCTTCATTATAAATAACAATAATAGAACCCGGCTTTACATTGGTTAAACACCCTGCTGCAATACGAAAATGACCTGATGCAATTCCTTGTCCGGACGCTAGTGCTTCAAAATCTCCGTTGTTGTCATCGATGATCCACCCAGAAAGGTCAACTTCAGCTATTGGGTTAGCTGCAGAACCAATAACCACAAATTCCATGAATTCTCTTGATCCACTGTCTCCGTTAGACATTTCATTAACGATCATACCTTGGGCTAGTAACATACTGCTCACTAGGAATACATTGATTAAAGTAGAAACCAAGGATAACATTTAGTATTGTGTTTATTTGCAAATTTACGACAAAATAACGCGACTAGTTTGTCTTGTAAAATTAAGTTATCGTTAACCCTATATTACTAAAAATTTACATTAAATTAACATAAATACTAACTTATTACCTCTTTTCCCATGTATTTCTGCAAAACATCAGGGATAAATATCCCTTTCTCAGTTTGATTATTCTCAAGAATTGTAGCCAAAATCCTAGGCAATGCTAAGGCTGATCCATTCAGTGTATGCAGTGTTTTGTTCCTTTTATCGATATCTTTGTAGCGTAACTTAAGACGATTGGCTTGAAACGTTTCAAAGTTGGACACTGAGGACACTTCTAACCAACGTTTTTGAGCTGCTGAATAGGTTTCAAAATCGAAGGTCAATGCTGAAGCAAAACTAAGATCACCTCCACATAAACGTAGAATACGATAAGGTAGACCGAGTTTTACTAACAACGATTCAACATGATCGCACATTTCTTGTAACGCATCATATGATTCGTCAGGCTTTCTAACTTGAACGATCTCTACTTTATCGAATTGATGTAATCGATTCAAACCCCTCACATGAGCTCCATATGAACCAGCCTCTCTTCGGAAACAAGGCGTGTAGCCCATTAATTTGATCGGCAATGAAGACTCTTGTAATAAAACATCTCTGTAAATATTGGTCAATGGAACTTCAGCAGTTGGGATCAGATATAGATCATCTCGCTCCATATAATACATTTGACCATCCTTATCTGGTAACTGTCCTGTTCCTCTAGCACTATCTGCATTAACAAGATGTGGTACCATATATTCTATGTAACCTGCTTGTCTTGCTTCATCCAGAAAAAAGTTAATCAAAGCACGTTGTAACATCGCTCCTTCTCCTTTGTAAACAGGAAAACCCGCACCTGTTATCTTAGCCCCTAGTTCAAAGTCGATCAGGTCATATTTTTGGGCTAACTCCCAATGTGGTAAAGACCCTTCTGAAAGTTCAGGCAAGGCTGTTGGACATGGTTTAAAAACCTCGTTATCTTCATCAGATTTTCCGACAGGTACGGATGGATGTGCACAATTCGGCATTTGAAGTAACAATTGTTCTAATGCTACCTCTATGTCACCCAATTGAGTTTTTAAAACAGCAGATTGCTCCTTCATTGTGGCAGTATCAGCTTTCATCTCATTAGCTTTATCAATCTGGCCTGATTTGAAAAGCATCCCTATTTCCTTTGAAATTCGATTACTTTTTGACAAAAGATCATCCAATTGACTCTTAAAAGATTTGCGTTGATCATCCGTTTCAATAATCTGCTTTATGAGATGGTCATTCGCGAAATTTCGCTTACTCAAACTTTCTTTGACCTGCTCTATATTTTCTTTGATAAATTGAACTGAAAGCATGTTTCTTACGTTTTATACTATCAAATGTAGTACCTCTACACTTATTTTTTTAGGGTTTCACTTTAATTAATAAAAAAAATATGTATTTTAGTGACCAACAATCAAATTTGATACACAAATTATTTGGTTGTTAACTCCTACAACATTATTTTCGCACATCTTTTATTTGACCCTTTTCTCAGCACATTTTCTCGTGCGTGTATTATTTCAAATCTTATTTACATTTAAATCCATCATATCTGTATGTACGACATACTTAAATTGAACAAAATGCTTGTGCCTGAATTGCGTGAGCTAGCTGACAAGCTTGACATGAAAGGTTACAAACGACTCACAAAAAAAGAGTTGATAGCTCAAATTGTTGAACTCAAAGATACAGACTCAAAAACTGTTACATCCTCATCAAATGAAGAGCAAAAGCTTTCGATGAATCCTGAGGAAAAAGTTGAAACATCAAAATCAACCAATTCTGATAACTCCAATGAGTCAAATTCCAACGAGTCAAATTCCAACGAACGAAACAAACATAATAAGCATCATGGGAAGAATAGACATGACGATGCAAACCGTAACCGTCATGATAAAAGAAATCACCGTGACAGAAATAAAAAAGATCATAGAGATCGCCGAGATCGTCATCATCAATCCGATAAAAACGAAAAAGACAATTCACCTAAAAAACCAAGATTCAATGTTGAGTTGGAAGGTGTTGTTGAGGGAGAAGGTGTCTTAGAAATGATGCCTGAAGGGTATGGTTTTTTGCGTTCTTCGGATTATAACTACCTCACCTCACCCGACGATGTATATGTATCACCATCTCAAGTCAAATTATTTGGTCTAAAAACAGGTGACACAGTAGAAGGTGCAATCAGACCTCCAAAAGAAGGTGAAAAATACTTTGCACTTTTACGTGTATCCAAAATTAATGGTTGGTTACCGAACGAAATCAAAGATCGCGTTCATTTTGATCATTTGACGCCTCTATTTCCTGAGGAAAAACTTAATATCATTCAGTCGAATAAACCAAATCTGTACTCCACAAGAGTAATGGACCTTTTTACACCGATCGGTAAAGGTCAACGTGGTTTGATCGTTGCTCAACCTAAAACAGGTAAAACCTTTTTATTAAAAGATGTGGCTAATTCCATATCTGTCAATCATCCTGAAAGCTATCTGATCATCCTATTGATCGATGAACGTCCAGAAGAGGTAACAGATATGCAACGTAGTGTTCGAGCTGAAGTGGTAGGTTCAACGTTTGATGCACACCCTGACAATCACGTACGCGTAGCAAACATTGTCTTAGAAAAAGCTAAACGAATGGTGGAGTGTGGACATGACGTTATCATTCTTCTTGATTCTATTACTCGTTTAGCAAGGGCTCATAATACTGTTTCTCCTTCATCTGGTAAAGTATTATCAGGTGGTGTTGAAGCAAATGCACTTCTTAAACCTAAACAGTTCTTCGGTGCTGCTAGAAATATTGAAAATGGAGGTTCTTTAACTATTTTAGCAACAGCACTAATCGATACAGGTTCCAGAATGGATGAAGTCATTTTTGAAGAATTCAAAGGTACAGGTAACCTAGAACTTCAATTAGATAGACGCCTTGCAAACAAACGAGTTTATCCATCCATTGACCTTATCAAATCAAGTACACGTAGAGATGATTTATTGCATTCACCAGATGTGATCAATAAAATGTGGATTCTACGTAGATATTTAGCGGATATGACGACAGATGAAGCTATGGATTTCTTACTGTCTAAAATGAGAGGTACGAAGTCGAATGAAGAGTTTCTATTGACAATGTCCAGATAGGAAATTCAATATAATTTTGAGGGAGAGAGAGCCATGTCACACAGAAATTCTGTGCGATAATAAAGGTTTTTTGTAAAGCGAGGTTATATCAACAAACCTTGTCAGCACAACTTGAGCTGGCGAATGAGTCAGGTTTTGCCTTGAACTCATACCCCATTCCTTTGATATATCCCATAGCCTCCTTTAAAGCCACATGTGACTTATGGGTGCAATCTGGGTTGATATCTGCATGTATCTCTAATTGAACATCAAAGGTATCCCAAACATCGGATAAGCTATATGCTAATGTAACTGATTTACCAACTTCCTTAATCATTCGTTCACGAATACTCATTTCTCCTCGTATCAGATCGTTGGTGATAAACATAAAGCCGCCTTTACCTTTTCGGATAAAAACAATGACGGTCGCGAAATCAATAATGTCACCTTTCACTTGTGAGTCGGTGCCAATACAAATCTTGAGTTCGTGACCGTCATTCAATTCCTTGATAATTGTCTTTTTAACAGCTTCATCAATTGGCAGTAGAATTCTACTGCCGTTAAGCCTTCGCCATTTCATACAGTATATATTTGTTGGTTAGTGAATATGTATTACTATTTAAGGTAAAAAAAGTATATAATGCCACTTATCACGGTCATTATTTCAAATAACACCTTTATTTTAACACAATATCTTGTTAAAGTCAATAAAAGTGGAGTTAAGTTTGGGTCAACTATCAAAAACTAACGGAAAACATATAATCGATTACTATCAAATTTAATGAGAACCCCCATAAGAAGTGAAAAGGCCATGAGCGAGGAACCGCCATAACTGATAAACGGAAGTGGGATACCTATAACTGGTACCAACCCTGTTGTCATACCAATATTGACAAACACATGAAAAAATAAGATAGACGCCACTCCATAGGCGTAGTACATGGCAAAAGTTGAACGCTGTCTTCGAGCTAATTGCAAAATCCGGATGATCAACGCAGCAAATAGAAGAATTATCCCAGCAGCCCCCATAAAACCCCATTCCTCGCCTACTGTACAGAAAATAAAGTCCGTTGATTGTTCGGGTACGTAATCCAATTTTGTGCGCTCTCCTTCCAAGAACCCTTTGCCTAACCAACCACCTGAACCTATCGCAGACTTTGATTGATCCAAATTATACATTGGTCCAAGTGGATCACACTTCTCGGGACGTAACCACATCCATATCCTATCTTGCTGATGTGGTTTCAAAACCTGATTAACGATATAATTGACTGAAACCGTATATAGGCTTGATAACACCACCACGGATAAAACCATAATAGATTGCTGGAAATTACGTCGAATGACTGTCCAGACAAAAACACTTATAAATAGCACCACATTAAGTAGGGTTGCCCAAAAAATATTTATCTGAAATAAAAAGTATATGCTAGATACAGCTATCAGAACAAAAGCTAACAACCAAGAATCTTTTCTGTTGGACCAAAATAAAATACAATTAGCGATCAAAACAATAGTATTGATCAGCCACCAAGTAGTATCAAAAATAAGGGCCAAAATAGATAAAGCAACAACGATCAAACCCAAAATATAGATCCAAGTATCAAGCCCTGCAGCATACATAACTATAAAGAGCGATAAGAAAACTAATGTTGATCCAGCATCACCTTGCATCAAGATCAAAACCATAGGTAATACAATCAATACAGACGCCTGAATCTTGTATTGTAAACTCTTACCTTTTTGATTAGGCAAACTCAAAAAATACGCCAACATAAGAGCTGTTGATACTTTTGCAAACTCCGATGGTTGAAGACTAAATCCACCCAAACTGTACCATGATGTTGCACCATTAATCGGTTTAGTAAATAAAACACCTACCAAAAGCAACAATCCCCCCCCATATAACAATGGGGTTACCGTTCGAAAAAAAGAAACGTCAATCAACTGTACAATTAAGAATAGAAAAAGCCCTACCCCAATAAACATAAATTGTTTGCCGTAATTGTAAGACAAATCATAAATGGTACTGAACGTTGTATCATCTGAGTACCCAGCTGCAAAAATCATAAACCATCCAACCATGACCAGAATAACCCATAAGATCAATGTTGGCCAATCATACCCACCAATTTCTATGTCTTCTCTACGTCTCATTCTATGTACCTGGGTTAATTAGATTCGCATCCAAAATAAATGTTTCTAGATATTTTCTATTGGGTCCTTTTATATATCTACGTAAATATTTTTCTATCATCAAACTAGAAATTGGTGCGGCATAGGTAGATCCGTATCCACCATTCTCCACATAAACAGCAATGGCTATCTTAGGATTTTCACGAGGTGCAAATGCAATAAATGTAGAATGATCTGCTCCCTTTGAATTTTCAACAGTTCCCGTCTTCCCACAGATCACAATATCTTCAATTCGAGATCGTTGTCCCGTTCCAGCTGTCAGAACATTTTCCATACCTTGAATCACGGGTTCAAAATGAGATGGATGTACCATTGTATATCTTTTTTCACCAAATCGTTTAAGAAGATTCAATGTATCTCCTACCAGCTCTTTTCCTATGTGAGGGGTATAAAAATAGCCTCTATTTGCGATAATAACCGCTATATTTGCCATTTGAAGTGGCGTGATCTCCAATTCACCCTGACCAATGCCAACCGATACAGCTGTAGAAAATTTCCATCTATTATTCCCGTGACGACGATTATAAAAAGCGGCATCTGGAACATGTCCTGAGGCCTCTGATGGTAGATCAATGCCTAATTTATCGCCCAGTCCCCAAGAACGTAAGTGTTGTGCTAAACGATCCATACCTTTTTCTGGAAAATAAAACCCATACACATTTACCAATTCACGAAACACCTGACAATAATAATTATTGCAAGAGTATTGGATTGCATTTCCTACATTGTTGATCTTCCCGTGGCCATGACACCCCACTCTAAGTCCTGAATAAAAAAAGCCACCGTTACATGCCATACCCCGATTAGGCGTAACAATACCCTCTTGCAGAGCAACAGCTGAAAGCAAGGTCTTAAAAATTGAACCAGGTGGATACTTAGCCATGAGCGCTCTATTGAATAATGGCTTAAGCGTATCTGTAGTTAATTGCTCAAAAGAGGTTTTTCTATTTTTATTGATCGATAAAATAGCCGGATCATAGTTAGGTGCACTGATCATTGCTAAAATCTCACCAGATGAAGGTTCAATAGCTACGATAGCTCCTCTTTTATTCTTCATTAATTGTTCACCATACAATTGAAGATCAAGGTCAATACTTGTTATCAGATCACAACCTGACGTAGCTTTCACATCTAATTCGCCATTTTTGTATGAGCCTTGCCGTTTACCAAATTTATCTTTTAGCACATGCTCAACGCCTTTTTCACCTCGTAAGGCATCTTCATAAAAAAACTCAAGACCACTAGTACCAATATAATCTCCACTTCGATACAAACCAGCTGATGCACTTACTTGTTCGTTGTTTACTTCACTTATATAACCCAACATATGCGCACCCACTGAGCTTGGATATCCACGAACATTGATCCTGTCGTAATTAAACCCATTAAACAAATAAAACTGTTCCTGAATAGGTGCAAACTGACCTGAAGGTATCTGGGAAAGAAATGTAAAAGGCTTACGCTGTGAAAATTCTTTTTTAGTCCAATCTTTATTGATATTAGAATGGAATGTACTATCCGAAATCTGAAGTAATTGACAAAAATATTGTGTATCTAACGTTGATTTTTTTATCGTATTGTACGTGGCATTGATGTTGTACATTGGCTCATTGACCACCAGTAATTTACCATTTCTATCTTTGATAGCCCCCCTTGATGGATATATGGTTACAGCTTCTTGATAACTCTGTTGCTCTCTAAAGGTATCATCTAATACCTGTAGTCTGAAACATTGAATGAGCAATAGCAACAAACAAACAACCATGAACCCCGTTAGCACCCTATGTCGATCATCATATACTTCTTGCATGATCAATCTTTAGGGTTAAAAACAAATTGATACGACATGACCAGAATGAACGATAGTACAAAGTTCAATAGGAACCGCACCAGCCACATCCAAGAAAAATGAAGATCTTCCAACAAACAAAACCAAAGAGAATTAAGTAAAAGAAAGACCGATGTATACTTTACAAACCAATTGATCCCATAATTAGCTCTTGAAAAGGTTTTCCACGGTTCATATCCACCTCTCGGCTCAAATAAAGCCAAGATGAACTTTTTGATAGCCCCCATAAAAACTGCTGTCGAAATAAATAGACCCATAGTATTGTAAAACATATCGATATACAATCCAAAGATAAAACAGATGAGTAAGAATAGGGAATCACTTAGACCTAATGGAAACATCAGTATGAATAATGGAAAAATAAAAAACTCCACATATGCTAGATCAATGCTTTGAAGAATGACACCTTGTATCAATCCTAAAAACACAAATCGGAGTATATTTTTATTTAATAATTCAGCATTCATATTTCTACCTATTCTCTAGCTCAATCCTTTCTGATCGCAATAGATCATTCACAACATAAACAAAATCCAATGTATTGAAATCGTAATTCAATTGTACCTCCGTATGAAAATAGTTTTCACCTTTATACTGGTAAAAAGTATCTACATAACCAAGTATGATACCTTCTGGAAACAATGACGAATAGCCACTAGTCACTATAGTATCGCCAATAACCATATCTGCATGTTTCGGTATCGATTCTAGTAGCATACGCCGAGGGTCTTTACCTTCCCAAGTCATGGTACCAAAATATTTATTTCTAGAAATCTTAGCGCTAAGATGCATATCAATATTCAACGAAGAAATAATGACAGAAAAGTTATCAGAGGCTTTATAAACAATCCCCACAACCCCTTGACCATTCTGGTTCAGAACACCCATTCCAGGCTCTATGCCTTGTTTTCTGCCTTTATTGATCGTTATAAAATTATGCAACCTATGAACCGTATTACGAACGACCCTTGCTGAAATGAACTCGTATTGTTGTTGCAGTGTTGTGTCAACAACTCTGGTTGTAGGTACTAATGATGAAAATTTTGATGATGGCAGTCGCATCTTCAACAATGCATTCTCGCGTGCCAACTTCTCATTTACAGTTGATAGATTCCAATATTGATAAATGGAATTTGAGAACGTAAACACATTTCCCACCAGATTATTTGCTGATGTGATAAAGGCAAGTTTATTGTCGTTAATGTTTGAACTTAAATAAAGTGACAGGGCAACAAACTGCAGAATGATGAACGAAAAAAAACCATTGTACTTCGATATGAATAATAATATTCGCTGCATATCCTATTTTGCCGACCTAAACCTCTTCGTAAATGAGGCAAGGGAATGGTTGATCAAAAAATGATTCAGATCACAGATTTTTCGCCGTCATCAAGAAAGAGTATTTATGTCTGTTCTTGAGTGCTATACCAGTTCCACGAACTACAGCTCGCAACGGATCTTCTGCAACATGGACCGGCAACTTGGTCTTCTGTGAAATACGTTTATCCAATCCTCTAAGAAGTGCACCACCACCCGTAAGATACAATCCAGTTTGATAGATATCTGCCGCTAATTCAGGTGGCGTATTTTCTAATGCCTTCAATATGGCCTCTTCGATCTTTGTTATTGATTTATCCAAACAATCACTGATCTCTGAATAGGAAACCATGATCTGCTTTGGAATACCTGTCATCAGGTCACGACCATTTACAGCGTAATCTTGTGGTGGCACCTCTAATTCTCGTAATGCAGCTCCTACATTTATCTTAATCTGCTCAGCTGTTCTTTCACCAATAAGTAGATTATGCTGTCTTCTCATGTAACCCATAATATCAAAAGTAAACTCATCTCCAGCTACACGAATAGACTGATCACAAACAATTCCAGCCAAAGCGATAACAGCAATTTCAGTAGTTCCACCTCCTATATCAATGATCATGTTCCCAACCGGCTCAGTAACATCTAAACCTATACCCAAAGCTGCTGCCATAGGTTCATGTATCAAATAGGTTTCACGTGACCCCACATGTTCAGCTGAATCAAAAACAGCTCGCTTCTCCACTTCAGTGATGCCCGAAGGTATACAAACAACCATACACATGTTCCTAAACATCTTGCGTTTGTTGGGCAACATGTCGATCATCCCTTGAATCATGCTCTCAGCAGCCTCAAAATCTGCAATAACACCATCCTTTAATGGACGAACGGTTTTGATCATCTGGTGCGTTTTCTCGTGCATCATCATTGCCTTTTTACCCACTGCAATGACTTTATTGGTATTTCGTTCAATAGCGACGATTGATGGCTCATCAACGACAACCTCATCACCCGAGATGACAAGTGTGTTGGCTGTTCCGAGATCAATAGCTACTTCTTGTGAAAAAAAATTGAACAGGTTTTTCATAAAAGAGAAATGTATAGTATTTGTATGCTTATTTGATATATTCAATAAATATAAAAATTCTTTAATAAACGTGATAAAATCAGTCTATAAAATGCTGCTATGATGGGCATTTTAGCCTTTTTTTAAGAATTCGATCGTTGTTTGACACAACTCAATACTTTGATCGGGTAATTTGGTAGCTGTATATGGATGTCGTCCACCAAAGACATGGTCGCCATCTGATACGAAATGTACGGTCGCATTTTTCAATTGAGATTCTAGATGTATAGCGGATGTTACATTAACCGCTGGATCAGAATCCCCATGAATAATCAATACTGGAATATCAATTTTAGATGTAATAACGTTAGTTGAATAGAGATGCTTGTTTTTTTCAAAGTCCTTATAAAGTTGTGCATTTACGGCCATCATCTGTTTGGTCCTACCATTCATGATATGATGCTTTCCTGATTTTAACCAGTTCTCCAAATCAAATTCATCTCGCTCCCACATATACGACAATGAATGAACAGACGCCCATGTGATCACCGAACGAACCGAAGGATGATCGATGGATGATCGTAGAACAATTGGACCACTACGGCTATGCCCAATCAAATGAAGATTTCGATATTTGAAATTAACCGTCTCATCTTCAGATAAAGTGATCAAATGATCTAAGAAAACAGAAAGGTCATACAATTCAGCACTATAGGTGTTCTTTGCAAAACCCTCTAGATCGTTAAACACCTCGGTCTCCTGCCCTTTAATTCCATTGTGCGAGTAATTCATTTTAGCAAAGGAAATACCCTCTTTTAAGAAAAAATCAGCGATCAAATGCCAATGTCCCCAATCTTTGAACCCCTTGAATCCGTGACAAAAAACAACGAGTGTATCCATATTCTCAGATGGATCAAATCGAATATCATACGAAAAAGATACCCCATTAAATCCAACTAACTGACC
The DNA here is from genome assembly GCA_964221885.1 of Luminiphilus sp. GTDB lineage: Bacteria > Bacteroidota > Bacteroidia > Chitinophagales > Saprospiraceae > Aureispira. The sequence continues at coordinate 11,641 of CAXQBA010000386.1, forward strand.
TTCCTTAATTTGCTTCGCCATACAATGAAGATGATTTAAAAAATGAATAGCCATTAAATATAGTACGAAAGTTCTTTACTCAAAACTTATAGTAACCTGATTTGTTATTTTCAATAAGAATTGAAAACAGTTTTTTTTTAATTAGTTTTGATTGATCAATTTCCGAACAAAAAGCCATGACACGAAGCTTATCTCACATAAAGAGTCCCATAGAAGCTGAATTAAAAGAGTTCAACCTCCGTTTCAAAGAATCGATGAAAAGCGAGGTACCTTTTTTAGATCGGGTGACAAACTATATCATCAAAAGCAAGGGAAAGCACCTTCGGCCCATGTTCATTTTTTTAAGTGCAAAAATGATTGGTGAAGTCAACGACAACACCTACCATGCTGCTTCCCTTATTGAACTCCTACATACGGCTACGTTAATTCATGATGATGTCGTAGATGAATCGATGCAACGCCGAAATTCTTTTTCTTTAAATGCATTATGGGGTAATAAGATTGCTGTTTTAGTTGGCGACTATCTGTTGTCTAGAGGGCTACTTCTTTCCCTTGAAAATAATGCTTTCAAATTACTACAGCTTACATCAAATGCTGTAAAAGAAATGAGTGAAGGTGAACTGTTACAACTTGCCAAAGCAAGACGCCTTGATATTAAAGAAGAGATTTATTTTAAAATCATTCGAAAAAAAACCGCGTCACTAATTGCTGCAGCATGTGCAGCTGGTGCGGCTTCAGCCGGAGCTGATGACGATTTAGTTGAAAAAATGCGTTTATTTGGTGAGAAAATCGGTATTGCTTTCCAAATCCGTGATGACCTATTTGATTTTGGCGATGGCCAGGCTGGTAAACCACAAGGAAATGATCTTCAGGAAAAGAAAATGACCCTACCTCTTATACATGCGCTAAATCAAACAACAAAAAAAAGAAGAGGTCAGATCATCAATATCATCAAAAACCAGAACACAGATCCTGTTAAAATAAAAGAGGTAGTTGATTTTGTTCAACAAAGCCCTGGTATCGATTACGCAAAGACTCAAATGAGGAAATATCAGGAAGAAGCCTTAAACATCCTAAACGACATACCTGATAATGCGGCTAAGCAAAGTATGACAGAGCTGATACATTATGTTACGGAACGAAAAAGATAGATTATTTCTCTAAATAATTTTTGATTGCATTCATACTGAAAAATGGTGAATCAACTACAGAGGAATTCACTAGCCAAGCAGGTAATGAACCACCTGGATCCGCCAAACATTGTTGTACGAGACGAATATATCCGTTTTTAAGGTCCGTGATTTCCCAGAACCCTTCTAACTGTTGTATACGAACTACATCATCATCTTCAGGAAACGATGGATGACTCTTCATCAACCTCATCCCAATCTTTGCATAATCAGCGCGAGAAATGATGGAATAAAAACATGTAATATTATCTCGATCTGAAACGGGCCAAGGAGCATCGACACGATTATATATACATAGGGTACTATCTGTCTTTTGAACCTCCTCAATTACTGGTGTATTATAAAGCCAAATCTCTCTACTTTTTGTTTCGTAAAGCATTTCAATCACCTTTTTAAAGGTGGTTTTTACATCGACAGATGCTCTGTACTCTTTAAAAATTGAATTGGATACTTTCCGAGTATACACTTTCACACCATTTCGATCCTTTTCAAGGTTCCAATCTTGACTATAACAGGTCATAGCCATCATTAAAGAACCAACCCAAAAAATCCAAATAAATCTATGCATCTACTTCCTGCTTTTTGGATCGACCTAGTTTATCGAAAAATTTAAAGACAGAATAGAAACGACTGCTCATAATATAAAATACCCAATACATAACCGGTACGATCACAAGCGTCAAAAATGTTGCAAAGGAAAGTCCATATACAACAGTCCATGACATAGCTCCCCAAATAGCTGCATTATCCCCTCCAATAAAGATCTTCGGATCAAATGAACTCACAAAGGAACCAAAGTCCATATTAAAACCTATTGCTAGTGGTATTAAACCTAAAACAGTAGTTATTGCCGTAAGTAATACAGGGCGCAAACGAGTACCTCCACCTTCAACAATCGCCTCTTTCACCTCTTGATCGCTCAACTGATCTTTTCCAGTCTCTAATCGTTTTTGTTGGCGTAAAAAGTTGGTATAATCAATCAAAACAATCGCATTATTCACAACAATACCTGCTAAGGATATAATTCCGATACCTGTCATGACAAGTACAAAATCCATCCCTGAAAATGCATATCCTAAAAACACACCAATCGTACTAAATACAATTGATAGGACAATGATAAATGGAGATATAAAAGAATTAAATTGGGAAACTAAAATTAAGAAAATTACAAAGATAGCAACAAATAATGCACTGCTTAAAAACTCCATATTCTCTTCCATCTCCTGCTGTTCGCCCGTAAAAGCGTACCCGAATCCATCAGGAAGATTTTCTTCTGCATATTCGTCCATCAAATCAGTCAGCTCAGCTACAACCTCGTTTGCATTATACCCTTCTAATAGGTTTGAATAGATTGTTATTGTTCTTTTTTCATCTTTACGCTTGACAGATGAATATGTGGTTGCTAATCGCTTGGTAGCTACGGCCGAAACAGGAATCTGCATGATCTGACCACCCATGTCCATATTCAAGAAGGTAACGGATTGATTCATCAGAGCCTCATCACTATTACGGTATTCCTCCTCAAAACGAAGCATGATCGGATATTCATCCTCTCCTTTCTTAAGTTTACTGACCTCACGGCCAAACAATGCAGTATTCAACGCTTTCGCTACATCTAGAGTCGATAACCCATAGGTTCTTGAACGCATTCGGTCAATCTGTATGATATCCTGCTGTACATTGGCTGTAACATTCATTTTTAGCTCCTCTACACCTGGTACATTCGCCGCCTTTAAATGATTAAATGCATTTTGAGCTACTTCAGATAGTTGGCGCATGGATATATCATCACCAAATATCTCCAGATTAATCGGTTTGCCAGTTGGAGGCCCATCTTGATTCCGATCTACAACGATCTCTACACCTGCATAGCCTTGTAAGGCTGCCCGTATCGAATCCATTGCTTCCACTGTTGAAAGACCTTTTCGTTTGTCAGAGGATACAAAAGAAACGGTAAGTCTGGCTTTATTCGGTGTAGAACCGGGCTCAGGTGGTGCCATCGGGTCGGATGTATTCTCTCCTATCTGAGATAACACCGCATCCACGATCTCAGCATCTTTATACTTACTTATGGCACGATCTACCTTAATTTCCAATTCTTTCATCAGCCTATCGGTACTTTCGATATCACTACCGACCGGCAACTCAACAAACGCGTTAATATACAGTGGATCTGCTTCAGGGAAAAAGATCACTTTAGGCATATTACTCATCAATAGACTAAAAGAAAAAATCAGTAAGAAAAATACACCCATAAGCGCCAGCCATGGATTGATTCCTTTCAACGTAAATCGAATAAACCGATCATATAACCTTTCTAAGGCTGGCAATACTTTTTGTTGAAACAAAACTGATCCTGGACGGAATATCAAATAATTCACTACAATCAGCACGATAGTCATAATCAATGCATTCCGCAACCAGATCACGTTGGAAAAATGAAACACAACTGCTAGTGTAATAGCACCAACCAATGCGATAATATTATTAGTCAACTTGCGTTTTTCATCCCACCGCACTAGTTTGTCGTCACCTACCTTCATAAGGATAGATGTAAAAACAGGAGTAATCACAAGAGCAACAAAAAGAGAAGAACTCAATACAATAATTAGCGTTAACGGAAGATACTGCATGAACTCCCCCATAATGCCCGGCCAGAACATCAAGGGTACAAAAGCAGCCAAGGTTGTGGCTGTTGATGATATAATTGGCATAGCGACCTCACTGGCTGCTTTCTTTGAGGCTTCAATGCCTGAATACCCTTCATCCATAAATCGATAGATATTCTCAACAACTACAATTGAATTATCCACTAATAAACCAAGAGCCAATATTAATGAGAATAACACAACAACATTCAATGTGATGCCCATGATATTCAAGATAAGTATCCCCATCAACATGGACATAGGAATCGCTAATCCAACAAACAATGCATTTCTGATTCCCAAAAAGAATAAAAGAACCAATACCACTAGAATAACTCCAGAGATTATACTATTCTGCAAATTAGCCACCTGATCTTTTGTATTGATCGATAGATCATTGAATAGGTTCACTTTCAACTCCGATGGAAATTTATTGGCTTGAGCTTTTCGAACAATTTCTTTGATCTGGTCAGCCGATGAAATCAGGTTTTCTCCAGATCGTTTGATCACATCCAAGGAAACAACAGGTTTTCCATCGGATCTAGCTATCGATTTAGGATCTTCAAACCCTTCGGTTACCGTTGCAAGATCCCTTAAAAAAACAGGATTGCCAAACTCACTTTTGATGATGAGGTTTTTGATATCATCGATCGATGAAAATTCCCCAAGAACTCTTACTGTACGACTAAAACCATTAAACTTACGCTCACCAGCAGACATGGTTAAGTTTTCCATCGCGATAGCATTGGCTATATCATCAAAACTGATGCGTTTGGCCTGCATTTCTTTCCAACTTACATCGATATGTACCTCTTTAGAAGCTACACCTTTTAGTTTCACCTCAGATATCTCTTTCATCTTTTCGATCTCTGTCTGTAGGTATTCACCATACGACCTTAATTCATCACTCGAAAAATCACCAGACAGGTTGATCGTAATGATTGGGATTTCAGAAAAGTTGATTTCAAAAACATCTGGACCAGCCGTTAGATCTTTTGGGAAGTCTTTATCTCCTTTTGCCTTATCGACTGCATCTTTGACTTTTCTAAGTGCATCTTTTACAGTAATGTCTGTATTAAACTCAACGATAATATTTGAGAAGTCATTGATCGAATTCCCCTCTATTTTTTTTATACCTGACACAGAAGACAACTCTTTCTCAATAGGAACAGTCACTAACGTTTCCATATCCTCAGCTGAATTACCTGAATACGTTGATGCTATGTAAATGGTAGGTATTACGATCTCTGGGAATTGCTCCTTAGGCATGGTTACATATGAGCGCACACCAAACATCAAGATCATGACCGTCAATAAGAAAATACTTGTCTTATTATCTACAGCAAATGATGTTGCTCTAAAATTTCTATGCAATTTTTGTTGACTCATTCTTTGGTATTTTTTGCATTCAACTACTGGATTACTTTTACAAGATCGCCGTCTTGGACCCGTGTTCCACCTTCAAAAATGATTGTTTCTTCACCTGATAATCCGCCTATAACCTCTGTCTCGTTCTGATAGGATCGACCAAGCTGAATCGTCTGCTTCACCGCCCGGTTATCATTGACCAACATTACGTAGAAATTCCCACTAACATCCTGCTGGATATATTGGTCAGCTATAACGAGTACATCATCCGCCACATAATCATTAACAAACATGGTAGACATTAAATTCGGTTTCAAATACCCCGAATTCCGTATACTGGCTTCCACCTCAAAGGTTCGATTGACAGGATTGATCACTCGTCCGATCATAGAAACCTTTGCCTCTTGCTCAAGATCTAAAGCTGGAAATCTAACTTTTACCCTCTCTCCTTTTTTGATCTTACCTAAATACACCTCTGGTACTTTGGCTACCACTTTCAATGATCTGACATTTAGAATTTGCGCGATTGGTGTTCCAGGACCAGCCATTTCACCTTCTTTAACCATAATGTTATCGACAACCCCAGATACAGGTGCAAATACATTAGCTTTTGTTAATTCAAACTCGAGGCTCTCAATATTTTTCTCTAAAGATTCGACCTGGTTTTTAGCCTGTAGATATTGAACCTCTGATCCAATATTCTGCTTCCATAAGTTTTCCTGACGCTGATAGATATCTTTGGCTAATCCTAATGATGTTTGAAGTTGGATGATACTCTTTTTGATACTTTCTAAGTTTACTTCTGCAATCTTTACTCCTTTTTTTACCACATCACCCTCTTTGACTAAGAGTTTTAAAATACGCCCACCTGTTTCACTACTGGCAAAACCAGGATCATTTGCTGGCATTACAGAGCCCTGTACCTCTACAAAGTGTTTAAAATTCTTTTTCTCAAGTTGTCCTATTTTAACCAGAACCTCTTTCTCCTCAACTGAAGATGGATCTAATTCGGCTATAATATCTTTTAAATTCTGGATGTCTTTTTTCAATTGACTCAACTCTTGTTTTTTAGCTGTTAATTGTTGTCTAGCATCCTTTATATTTGTAGGCTTTGTAGCATCTGTCGATTCACCCCCACAAGAGAGCAACAAAACAAATAAACTACAGATCATTACATATTTACTGATTTTCATACAGATCGGAAGAGCACACG
>CAXQBA010000387.1:0-2312 GCA_964221885.1 Luminiphilus sp.
TAAAGTAATACCTAATACAAACAATACTAATGTCGCCATCACCAGAACAATCACTAAATCCCGAAGCTCAATCAGCAATACTAGCTGTAAAGAAAGAAGTCAGAACAATATTACTAGCTATTCGCAAGCTAGATCCTAGTTCTGATACGTATAAACAACATGAGACGTCTTATGCTCAGCTTAGAGAACTTTATTCGGAGTTGAATTTGTTAGAGTTAACACCTCAAGTTAAACCAATCGAGTATAAAACACCACGTGAGGAGCGAAAGGCAAGGCGTGCTGAACGAAGAGAGGCGCGTAAAGAACACAGAGCCGATCGGCGGAAAAACAGAAAGGAAGAACGAAAAAAACGAAAAGAGGAGCGTAAGAAGAATCGAGAACTTGGCAAGAAAGATGATGGTGTTCTAACTGAAATAGAAGAACGGTTTGCAGCCTTGAAAAAGAAATGGGATGCAACACCTCTGGATGAGATCTTTGACGATATAGATCAATTTTTAGACAAAGCTGAGGCTTTTTTAGTGGAAGCCAAGAACTTTTTAGCGCTAGCGAACACAGTTACTGGTGGTAATATTGACGATGAGATCAAACAAGTGGAAGCATGGATCAAAAAGGCAGAAGTTTTTATAGCTAAAGCGAAAAATATTGCAGATCAGGTAGAGCAATACGCTGAAATTTTCAAAGAATTACTCGATGCGGTATTATCCTTACCATCTGATATCAAACAGTTAGCTGATGGAATAGCATCTAGTGTCATTAAATCGATCGCTAAAGCGGAACGTTTTCTTAAGGTTTCAGATAGAAATAATGCGAAGTTTGATGTTGATAAGTTGCAGGAGATGATTGAAAAGGTCCGAAATCGATTGACGGATTTGAGTGGTTATGTAGATCTGGCTTTAAAAGATGTCGATGAAAATGGATTACCCGACTGGTTTGATAAGATCCAAGATGAATATAAATCATTACTCGGAGGTAGTACGGATTTAATTCCAGGCACTCAGATTGATGACAAACTATTGCTAAAATTAGACGCATTGAATGGTGTTATCACAGAATTTATTCGTGAAGCAAAAAAATATGCGGATAATCTAGATCTACAAGGAAAGATCAAGATCGCACAACAATGGCTCGGTCAGACTAATAAAATTATTTCTTCGATCACTGGATTCATTGACCATATCGAGGATGGCGATCTTGTGAAAGTATATGAGGATATCAAATCATTTAAATTATATCTTGAATCGACACCCTCCATTCTTGATGGTACGACTATCGACGATAAGTTGATTGCAGACCTGAATGCCTATGGAAAGAAGGCCGAGAATTTTCTTATGAATTTAGTAACGGGTGGAGATCCCGAAAAGGAGTCAACAGTACGTTCGTTATTATCAGATATTGATGATCTGATCACAAGTTCGGGAAAAACACCCGATTATTCGTCCAAGCATAAGTCGAACAGGATTGTTGAAATGGTGAATATCTCTCAGTTGACAACAGACGAGCAAAATGCCATGCTCGTTGAATATGGTCTTGATGAACAGAGCTTAGGTGAGAATCTTGAACGTATTTTATTTGAGATCATCCTTCAATCTAAAGCGATCGAACAAAAGATTAAGACGAAGTATGACGAATTCATAAAAGTAGGCCATACTGCCTCGGAGGAATTTAAAGATGCTAAAACTCAGTTTACAGCTGCGGTTGAAGCTCATAATAAATATTTAAAAGCGATTAATTCAATTGGTTTTACGATCATCAAAGGGATATTGGGCGGTATAGCCACCATGATCAACCCTACAGTAGGATCGGTTGTTTTGTCGGTTGGTGATGCATTCTTTGGTAAAATGGACGGTTTGAACGACCATATTGACGATCTAATTCCTGATGATTATGCATTTTTGGGTGAATTAGCCAAAGGGGTAGTAGCTGAGGCCATACCACAATTCGGTAAAGAGGATGGTATCGTGAATATGAATGAAGATGGAATGGTCAAAGCGCTAGCTGAATTGTATTCAAATGGAATCACAGTAAAATATAATGAAGTATATGGTGTGAATTCTCAATTACAAGGAAAGGTTGAGAATTTACTTAAAAATGTACAAGCTGTTTACCGGAATCGGTCGAATACGCCTGAACAGATCATAGAGGTAAATAAGAAGATCTTAGTTTTAGCGAAGATCTGGAAGACATTGAATAAAGAGATCGGCAACGTCTTCCTAAAACTCTTTTTCTTTGAAAAAGAGACTTAATGTCTTTACATCGATATCATTGGACTCAGAGCCCTGTTTCTTCACAAAGTAGATCAACGGCAAAAAGAG
>CAXQBA010000388.1:0-4446 GCA_964221885.1 Luminiphilus sp.
TGACCTTGTTCTCCTTGATGATGGAACAGCGCCAGATGCGAATGATGGCTGTGAAGCAGCTACTAACGGTACATCAATCAATGGTAAAATTGCGATCCTCTATCGTGGTAATTGTACGTTTGTCACAAAAGTTATCAGTGCGCAAAATGCAGGTGCTGTTGCAGTAATTGTTGTTAATAATCAAACTGGTTCACCATTTTCCATGGGTGGAACAGACCCATCCATCACTATTCCCTCTGTGATGATCTCGGATGTAGATGGAGCAACATTAATCAACAGTATGTCAAGTAACACAGTTAATGTGACCCTTAATAATACCTCTGGAAACTTTGATAAGGATGGAGACTTTGACAATGGTATCATTGCTCATGAGTATGGTCACGGAATCTCTACTCGACTAACAGGTGGTTCAACCAACTCAAACTGTTTGAATAATGAGGAACAGATGGGCGAAGGATGGTCTGATTGGTTCGGGTTAATGCTAACGATTGAACCTGGTGATCAAGGCTCAGATATTCGTGGGATTGGAACCTACGCTAATGGAGAGTCCACAACTGGTAACGGTATTCGTCCTGCTCCTTACTCTACGAATTTTGGAGTTAATCCATACACCTATGGTAATACAGGAGATGGTAATATCTCTGTTCCGCATGGTGTTGGCTTTATTTATTGTACAGTTCTGTGGGATATGACTTGGGAACTTATTGATTTTTATGGTGGGACACCTGATATGAATCTATATAGTGGAACAGGTGGCAATAATGTAGCGATGGCATTGGTAACAGAAAGTCTTAAGCTACAACCTTGCAATCCAGGAATGTTGGATGGACGTGATGCTATATTACAAGCCGATCAACTTTTATATGGTGGTGCTCACAGATGTGTTATTTGGGAGGCATTCGCCAACAGAGGTTTTGGCTTCAGTGCATCACAAGGTTCGGCCTCAAGTCGTACTGATCAAGTAGAAGCTTTTGACCTCCCACCAATTTGTCAGGTTCCAACAAATACTCCGACTGCTGCATTCAATGCATCTGAATTGGTATCTTGTAATCAGACAATCCAATTTACAGATTCAAGTTTTAATGTTCCACAGACTTGGCTCTGGGACTTTGGAGATGGTTTTACCGATACCGTCCAGAACCCATCGCACACCTATGCATCTAGTGGTGTTTACACTGTAAAACTTGTGGTAGGTAACATTATTGGTTCAGATTCTACAACTCTAACGGTAACAATTACTTTACCTCCAACGCCATATGTCGCAGATAGTGACATTTGTCTTGGCGACTCCCTATGGGTTACTGCTACTGGAGTAACGGGTGCTACACAATGGTATAATTCAGCCGATAATTTCATTCAACGAAGCGACTCTTTACTAATTACTAATGTTGGTTCTACTCAAACGTTCTATGTTCGTAACGTTGTTGGACCTGCTCCACAGTTCGCGCCACCTGCTGATAATACGATCGGTAGTGGTGGTTACCACGTATCTGGATATCACGGTGCATTGAACTTTACAGCTCAAACACCATTTACCATCAAATCAGCGTGGGTCGATGCACAAGGTGCTGGTCCAAGAACTATCGTTCTAGCTAGTGGAACCAATACAAATGGCGCTGCTCCTGCGAATGTTGTGCAATCTGTTACCGTTAATCTCCAAAATGGGCCTCAACGCGTTACATTGGACCTTGAGGTACCCGCTGCAGGAGATTATAATATTGGTGGTTCTAATGTTGATCTTTACAGAAATAACGGTGGTGCTAACTATCCATATGTAGTACCTGGAGTTATGACGATCAATAACTCGTCAGCTACAACAAATCCAGTCGGTTATTACTATTATCTTTATGATATTGAAGTACAGGAGCCACAATGCTTGTCAAGCCCTGATACGTTCACAGTTCAGCCTTTCACATCCAATTTCACGTTATCACAGAATTTGAATACAGTGTCGTTTACATCAACTTCTGTAAATGCTACAGCATGGAATTGGGATTTTGGAGATGGAAATACGTCTACTTTAGAAAACCCTGTCCATACTTATGCAAGTGCAGGTACCTTTACGGTAACCTTGTACACTAACGGGGATGCAAGCTGCACTTACTCATCTAACGTGACCACTACCATTTCGTCAACGAGTAATCTGACAAATAATATAACGATAGATATTTCACCAAATCCTGTTAAAGAATTCGTAGGTATACAATTAGGATACAATATGGAAGATATTCAGGTTCGATTGTACAGTTCAACAGGACAACTTATTCGTCAACAGATGATTCCTGCATTGCAAGATCGAATTGAGATGGATATGTCGACCTATCCATCAGGCTTATATTCAATACAATTATCAAGTGGTGATAAGCAATATACCGAGAAAATAATTAAGGAATAATTGATATTAAATAAATGGAAAAAGAGCTCATAATGAGCTCTTTTTTTTATTTTCGTCTATCTAAAACTTAATAATAAACTATGCACATCTCACTTCAAAACAAAAAAGCACTTGTATGTGGAAGTACTCAAGGCATTGGTTTAGCAACAGCCACACTTATGGCAAAAATGGGTGCATCAATCACACTTGTAGCTAGAAATCAAGAAAAGCTGAAACAAATACAACGTGAACTCGATCAATCTAATGGACAATCCCATAAAATCTTAGTTGCTGATTTTTCTGATCCTAGCTCACTTGAAAGTGCCTTAAGTTCTTTGAATGATGTGCATCACATTCTTGTAAATAATACAGGTGGTCCTGCAGGTGGTCCTGCGAATCTAGCAAAAACCGATGAGTTCTCAGCTGCCTTTTCAATGCACCTGATCTGTAATCATATTCTAGTTCAAGCAGTTCTACCAGGTATGAAAGAAGCAGGCTATGGCCGAATTGTAAATGTAATTTCTACATCGGTAAAACAACCTCTTGATAATTTAGGTGTATCTAATACCATCCGTGGTGCTGTCGCCAATTGGTCTAAAACACTCGCCAACGAACTCGGCAGCTTTGGTATCACTGTGAATAATGTTTTACCAGGTGCTACAGCTACACAACGTCTCCACTCGATCATTGAGAATAAAGCCAAAAAGTTAAATGCTACTTATGATTCGGTAGCTCAAAAAATGATAAGCTCTATTCCCGCAAATCGTTTTGGCGAGGCAGTAGAGATTGCTCATGCCATCGCATTTCTAAGTTCACCACTTGCCTCGTACATCAATGGAATTAATTTACCTGTTGATGGAGGTCGAACAAAATCGCTATAATATCATTTCATGAAAAAGCCGATCATCACGTATCTCGATAAATCATTTGAACTCTTTATAGAAGAGAAAAAAATACAAGAACGCATCAAATATCTATGCCAACGTATTGAAAGTGATTATTCAAACCCGCCCCTATTTATTGGAATACTTAATGGAGCCTTTCGATTTGCCGCTGATGTCTTCAAATATTTAAAGTCGGATGTTAGTATCAGTTTTATTAAAATAAAATCCTATGTTGGAGATCAACGTGGAACGCTCAAAGAATTGATCGGTCTAACAGATGATATCGAAGGAAAAGATATCATACTGATCGAGGATATAGTCGATAGTGGAAGTACTTTACACCATATCATTCCACAATTGGAAGAGAAGAAACCAGCTTCTATACAAATCATGTCGCTCCTGACCAAACCCGCAATGATTCAGTATGATCTCCCACTAAAATATGTTGGATTTGCTGTGCCCAATAATTTCTTGATCGGTTACGGACTAGACATCAACGAGCAGGCAAGGCAGCTTAATGACATCTATTCAGCTATTGAGAATACCGAACAACAGTGATCAATCCTGTTCGGGAAATTGAATTCCAAATTGCTTATTGAAATACTCATAAAGCGCCACATTCATAAACAAGAGCGAAAAACTGTAAATAACATCCTCAATAGGAATCGTAAAATAGCGCCAACCTATAATATGATCTTCATTATACCATACAATAGGCTCTGGTGTTGTAGCTCCGGTCAATATTCCATTCATAATAAGGAAAGGTACGAGTGATACCATGAATGCTAATGGGAAATATTTGAAATTCCCTTTCAAATAGCAGTCTAGTAATAAAAGTAGGATGCTTAAAATGCCAGCTGACATGCTATAATAATTACCCCATCCAGCTATAATCATATAAATAGAGTATACAAGTATGAATAAATTGGTATAGATATTAAACCTGACCAATGTCAAATGAGAAAAATAAGCTTTAGCACAAGCATATATAAAGGTACAGGCAAAAGGAACAACAATAAAGAATAAAACTTCCTCGATCGGTAAATTGTACAAATAAATACCACTGAGATATGAATCATTAAAACCCCAAATACTCCATTCGGTGAATAAAACATCCCATACCAAAAAAGGAACACCAACTAAAACAATAGATAGGAAGGCACTTTTCCAAGTGCTGACATACGAAAC
>CAXQBA010000389.1:0-5907 GCA_964221885.1 Luminiphilus sp.
TGTGCTACTTTTAGAAAAAAGTAGCACAAATGAGTGAGTATTTAATCCGTTTTTTGTAAAAAACCTTGGTGTATCTCAATTCAAAAGATTGTATTCTAACTGTACATTTCTTTAAGATGAATTGCTCTATAGTTTTACATATATTTCATTACCATCAAAGTGTGCTTTAATGACTCCTTTAGTATTGGCAAAGCAGTCAACAGCCGATTTTGTCGTTTCACATCTAAGAGACATATCACAACAGAACATGTCATTTTTGAAAAAGAGTTTATTACTAAGCAGAAAAAGGGTGATGATGAGTATTTTCATAGGGATAACTTTTTAGAGCATGGGAATTGAATGATGAATAAAATCACTTTTTAATGAATTGACTAGTACGATTGGTTTCATTATCCTGTAATCGAATGAAATATGCTCCTGCAGGAAAATCATTAACCCGAATTATCTTGTTCGATCTATAGTTTTGATCATAGTAAATCAAAGATCCTTGTAGAGAAAAGATTTGTAGTTCGTGGGTCAGTTGATCATCAAGATGTATCTGAACTTCGTTTTGGGAGGGGTTCGGATAAACAATCAATTGATCGACTGACTTTTCAGCATTTGAAAAAGAACTTACCACACTAAAAATATCAAAACGGGTCAGAAATGTAGACCAAGGTGTTGGACTGATATAGATATCTTGTGGGGTACCAGGTGCAAAATCAACGGTATCCATAAAATAGCCGGCAACATAGATTGTGTTTTCATCTGGAATACTTACACTTGTTGCGTAATCAAAGCGATCACCTCCCCAACTTATATATCGTTCAAGATTACCATTGGGGTCATAGCTTATGTAGAATGCATCCGACATCCCATTAGAGAATAGAGAACCTGAGCCTATCTGAGCAGCTGTAGCTATTCCATAAAAACTACCAACAATATGTAAATTATTTGCTGAATCAGTGGTTAGTCCCTTGAAGCGTATAAATTCTGTTTCAGAAAGAAGAATGTGATGTTGATAATATCCATTTTGATTGTATTTAATAACAAAACCTAACGAAACACTTCCAGGTGTTAGTAAAACTGTATTTGAACTGGGATCAATATCAAGTGTATCTGACGTAAAACCTGCCACATAAATATTGTTTAAATCATCAGTTATGATGTGGGTAAATTGATTATAACCCGATTGATTTGCATTGGCAATGATAGTCTTTGTCCATATATGAGAACCAGAGCTATCTAGTTTGTTTATGAAAAGCGAATTAGATCCTTGTCCTTGCACATATTCTATGCCATTGCCTGGGTCAAAGTCAATACCCCCTCTGAATTGTCCCACAGAGATAAGATGATTCGAGTTATCAATTGTTTGATCCTCAAAAAAAACTTTTGGTGGCAGATTGCCAAATTGAGTCTGAGTGGTGAAAATATTGGACCAAATCAGTTGGCCTGATTGGTCAAACTTGTATTGAATAGTACGTTGTCCATAGTGGCTCAGTGTATCAAACTGACTATTTGTAGGGTCGATATCAAAGTAAGGGCTACTTCCTAAACGTTGATGGACAGTTGCAGCACAATATACATTACCGTCTGAATCTGTATGTATCGAACGAATGCCATCATGAGAGCTTCCCTCTCCAAAGGCATGGTGCCATAAATAATCACCATTCGAATTCAGCTTTAGAATAAAAACGCTTGATCCAGAAGTAATTTGATCATATGGTGGATTTGGTGTAAAGGATGAAATGGCTGAACCTGTACCTGGGTCAAAATCTACAGTACCAAAAAACGAACCCGTTAAATATAAACTCCCGTCATTACTAACATGAAATCCTGGTACAGCTTCACGACCAATTCCATTAAGTACTTTGGTCCAGATCATATCTCCATCTTTTGTGAATTTTTGGATATAAATATCCTCTTGATCGGATGCTGTAAACATTGATATGGATTGACTAGGATCAAAGTCTAATGTATCGCGAAATTCACCGACCATGTAGATATAATTACTATCGGACTGAACGATCAATGGGCCTTTACTATTTATGAAACTTGATTTAGCAGAGTGATGAACGTTCCAGGTCAGACTTGGAATCTGAGAAGATAGTTCAAAAACTGATGTAAGAATGAAAAAGGTCAGTAAAAAAAGGATTCGTTTCATGATGTTAGATTATAAATATGATCGGAATATGTCAAAAGTAAGGGATTGGATATCGGCAAATGGTTTGTTTTTTTGGATAAATATTGTTTTATAGCAGCTTTTTTTTAATATAAATTATTCGAAATCATATATTTATGTGTTTATTATTTGGGTTTCTAAATGTGTTTTTTAGTTTTGCTTTTGATTTTCAGAAGGATAAAACCCTGCTTTTTGTAAGAGTATTGCTCTGAATTATTTATTTTAAGTTCTAAATCATCCATTTATGAAAGGTATTGGACGAATCATAATGTTGTGTGTGTTGGCTAGTAAGGTGCTTATCGCCCAACAAGCTATTGTAACGTCTGGGTATGATATTTCTTCTTCATCTGGTTCAGTGAGTTACACAATCGGACAGGTTGTCAATCAATCGCTTGACAATGGGACTTTTTTCGAGACTCAAGGTATACAACAACCTTATGAGATTCTTACATATTTGATTGATATAGAAATGGATGCGTCGCTATCATCGTTACGGTTGTATCCAAATCCTACTACGTCAAATATCATGATAGATATTGAAACGATACCATCAGGAAATTTGAGATATGAACTTATCGATGCGCTTCAACGAGTCATTCATCGTGGTTCTATTACAGAAAATTTGACGTCGATCGATGTCGAAACATATGCTTCAGGTATATTTCTATTACGGATTCTATCCGATTCAAAGGTCAAACAAGTTTTTAAAATTATCAAGAACAACTCCCAATGAGATATTTAATTTTAATTATACTATGTCAGCTCTTGTTGATGAACACTTCAACAGCTCAAGCACCTGAAAAATTCACCTATCAAGCCGTTGTACGAGATGCGGCTAATTCGTTATTGGTCAACCAATCTATTGGCATGCGTATTCAGATTCTTCAAGGTTCTGTTTCAGGTTCCTCTGTATACACTGAAACACATACAACACAGTCCAATACGAATGGATTAGTAACCGTCGAGATTGGTGTTGGAACGGTAATTACAGGTACCTTCAATCAGATTGATTGGGCTGCCGGACCGTATTACATTCAAACAGAGACCGATCCTACCGGAGGAACTAATTATACTATTGTAGGAACTACGCAATTGTTAAGTGTTCCTTATGCACTCCATGCTAAAACTGCTGCATTAGCTGATAATGTTACTAATGACTTGGTGAATGATGCTGATGCTGATCCAAACAATGAAATACAGGCTTTATCTATCAGTAATGATACGGTATTTTTGACTGGTGGTGGGTTTGTAGTATTACCTGCTGGTTTTGATGGGCAATATAGCTCTCTCACTGGAGCCCCAACGACACTCAGTAGTTTTTCCAATGACGTAGGCTATTTGACAACAGAGATTGACAGCTCAGTTACTAATGAATTGCAGTTAATAAGTATATCTAATGATACTGTGTTCCTAAGTGATGGTGGATATGCGGTTATCCCTAACGATAATGATTGGGTTGCTGTTGATTCTACATTATATAATGGGAATACGGGAAATGTCGGGATTGGAACATCCTCCCCGAGTGAAAAACTTGATGTAGCTGGTAACGCAACAGTTGACGGCTTACAAGTAGGAAACGGAACAATGTTTTCAAATATGCAAGGCGGAAAAGTTACGGTCGGTCAGAGTGGGGGGCAAACACTAATATTTGTAAATGTGGTCTTTAATACTCCATTTACAGGAGTTCCGAACGTAATATGCACCGCTTCTAATGAATCGGGTACCATATACGATGATTCATTTAATATCACAGTCCGTTTTGTAACAAATACAGGATTTCAAATGGTCGTGAATCGAGTTGATGGAGAAACATGGGGGCAAAGTGTTGAGGCTTTCTGGATGGCTTTTGAGTAACAAAAAACGGTTAGGTGCGTAAAATACTATTCATCTTTTTTCCTCGAGCCAATTCATCTATTAGTTTATCTAAGTATCTGACTTTCTGAGTCAGCTCATTCTCGATATCTTCAACTCTGTGACCGCATATAACTCCTTTAATCATATGCGCATTCTCATTAAGAGTTGCGTGTTTAAAAAAATCTGCAAAACTTACCTTAGATTCAATCATCGATTCGATCTCTTCTTCCGAAAAACCGGTAAGCCATTCAATGACAAGATGTAGATCAGCTATGGTCTTTCCTTTTTTCTGCACTTTAGTGACATAGTGTGGATAGACAGAAGCAAAACTCATTTTAGCAATGCGTTCATCAGTGCTTAATTTCGGCATATTACAGAGATTGAATTTAGAGTATTCATCAAAATACTTATTCTACGCCTTTCTTCCAACCATAAAATAAGGAAATAAAAACGATTGTATTAATAGCCATTATTGGATAGGGCGCATGTGCTTTATTTTGTATAACACCAATAAAGTCTGGTAATGCAAAAAAGAACAATAGTATACCAAGTAGCAAACAAACTAATTTTTTTGATTTAATGTCAGGTATTTTTAAAGCCCCAAATACTAGAATTACAATACCAATTGATATAAGTCCTAGAATCATAAAAAATGTATCGGCGATCTCCATCGCTTTTTCGTTATCTCTAATATCTCCGAATGCATCCTCAATAAAAAATGCTTTCATGTCATGTGATACAAAAGCAATACTTGTCAAAATCAAAAGGTGTTATTTGGGGTCTTTTTCCTGAATCAATACTCTCTGAGGGCTATCCTTTTTTGTTTTATCTTCTCCATCTATCTGGGGATTATAATCTACCCCCATAGAACGTGGAAGTCCATGCGCTAACGGGTCCAGGTATTTACCCTGCATAAATGCAGGTTTTTCTATTTCGGGATTTAATTTTTCAGGATTTGCTTTAAAGTATGCGTCATTGCGCTGACCATAGGCAGTCCATGCTACTTTTGCTCCAGGGGTACCTCCAGCAATTTTAAACGCTCCACTTTCATTGACTTCCTCTGCAATATAAAGCGGCATATACTGACCGATTGGAGTTAGATTATACGTATATTCTGTATTTATAGCCTGAACATAATCCTTTAATAGAACCAGAACTTCTCCATTAGCATCAAACTCTGCCTTACCTCTGTAAATAAGCATTGGCTCATCTGATTCTATACAGAAATGCTTAAGCATCTTATTCGCAGGATCTGTGGGATGATCTATGACAAAATATTTTGCCCCTGTTCCCCCATAGTCTCCATACCCAAAAACTGCATAAGTAGAACCTGCACCTGTAGAACCTGTAACTCCAGAAAAACCTACCGCGCGACCATAAATACCAGAATAACTAGCTGTAGAATTGGAAAAGCCATAAACACCCATAAAGTCTTGTGACAAAGAAAATATACCATAATTATTAGTACCTCCACCAACAACCCTCATTCCAGGGCCGTTAGAATACACATAAGCCCCCATCCCTGTACCGGATTGAAATAAATATGCTAAGGTATCCGAATTGGTATTTGATGCGTCTACATATATTGCTTTTCCTGCAGACTCATTATGAACAACAAACGTAGACTTTGTACTTGATAAGTTATGACTCCAGACCTGAAGTCCCATAGCATCGCCATAATTGTCAATATTCAATGCCGCAAGATCTCCGTAATTTTTCAGCCAGAATGCTGAAGATCCTGTAGTATTGGAATTAAAGTTCAATTCTATTCCATTTCCTATTCCCCCTGAAGTATTGTTGAGGTTGATAAACAAACCATCTTGAGAGTTTGACTTATCTATCCGAAATCCTCTAATACCGTTTGTGGGTTCTACAACATGCAGTCTTGCCGT
>CAXQBA010000390.1:0-4040 GCA_964221885.1 Luminiphilus sp.
AGAATCTAACAATAAAGCATAATATGCTGATTCATTGGTTTTATTAGTCAAATGTGCTGTGTAATCTTCGTAAAAACTATGATTCGAAATACCCATTGAGTTTTTCCATCCTTTATTGGCATCATCAAGGGCTAAGGTTGGAATGTCCTTAAGAGAAAGACCACCAATGATCAGTTGAGTCACTTCTTCCTTAGTTTTGTGTTGGAAGGTGAAATGCACTTCAATGATGGTATCTTGATTCAATTGACTAATCGCTTCATGGATTTTGATATCTAAAACTTGATAAATTCTTCCAAGTTCAGTGGCTCTAGGATCTTTTTTATTGTAAAATCCTGGAGGTGTAAATGTGGCAAAAAGGGCTGAATCAGTTTGAAGATCACGCATGTTTTTAAATGACTGCGGATAAATGATTTCTTTGAATTTTTTTTCTCTTGCACCAGCAAGTGGATACATGTTATCAGATTGATCTTTATAATGAATGGAGACACTATCGATGACTGTTCGTAAAAGGTCTAGATCAATATATTCACTAGCTGGCTCCTTCCATTCAACCATATGATCTTCGAATGTTGAAAAGGGTACTTTATTTTTTTCTTCAAAAAGTTGATGATAAAGCGTATCGGGAAACGTAAACCAGCCATGAGCATAGGCTTTTTCTTGTTCGTCTTCATTGGTGTAAACTATAATTTCCCACAGATATGACTGTAAACAATTTCGAGCGATATCGACCCTAGAAATAGCACTATCTGAGGTTGAGAAGAATTCTGTTGAGAAACGAAGTTGGTTTCTATTCCATTCCTGATTAAGACAAGATATAAATGCAAGGTAGTCTTGTTTTTTTAGTGCAGTTGGTATGGTTGGAATCAACTCAGAAAGATCTAAAGAGTCAAAGATGATACTATCTCCAGTTACATTATAGAATCGAACTTTATGAACAAAGCCCTCTATATTTGAAATATCTCCATTCTTGAAATATATGTCATTGTACGTTTCAGCCCAAAAGCCAATATCGGGATTGTCAGGGTATTGTTCTACCGTTAAATTCGTTACATCAAAGGAAGTATTCTTTTTTATTGAGAGATTATCCGATGTAGCAGTAGAAGAACATCCATATAAAAAAAGTGAAAGAAAAAAGAGTGGGAAAAGATGGAATAACAACGTATGTATCTTCATAAATCAAAGTATATCATCAAAATTAATCAATCTATTGTGTTTTCTTTATCAATCAATGAAAAAAGTCATTCAGATGGATTAGTATTAAGTAATTGTATGATCTTTAAACAAGATCTACGAATACCAGGACTTAGAGCTTCAATATGAGCTCTTGTATTTAACTCTAAAAATTCAATACGAAGACTCGGATATTTCACAGCAATGGGTGTGAGTAACTCTAGCGCTTTGATTCGAGTTGATGGTTTATTTTTCGTGTTTAACCACAAAGACAGGCATGTATCCCACAGTATCCCTGTGAGGTCGTCCTCAATATCAATTTTTTGGATCAATTTCAAAATTTCTCGTTGAAAACCATGGTGTTGATATTTCAAAGCACTTATACATACAGGTATTAAAGATTTCAAGTGTGAAAAGTCAAAATCTTTCAAGGTATTAATTTGCCAGATCAAACACCAGTCTTTTTTGGAAAGTGCCTCAGACAGTTGATATATCACCTGATCAATGTTTCTCATTGTTTAAAACGATGCAAAAAAGGCTAATTTATGCTGGTCCGTACCTTTTTCAGATTGTAAAAATTGCTCTAATACCATTAGCTGCTCTTTAGTCATCCAAATACCATGTGACGAACAGGTTTTGATATGAATAGAGGAGCAGGTCGAATGTTGTTTCGTATCAAGCGTCTTTTCACAGACCAAGCATTTTTCTTCTTGAACATTGGCATTCATATCAATATCTGGTATTGAATCAGCAAGTTGCTGTATAAGTGATGCATTTTCTGTTGTGGTTTTAGCTATAATATCTAAAGTGTCCTTATGGATCCACATTCCATGGCAGGATCTACAATAATTCACCATATGGTGCAGAATGTATGGAATGGTCATTAGGGGGGTAGTACATTGTTTGCAGTTCATTATTTATGGATTACATTAACAAGATAAACAATCGTTCTGAAATTCAAATCCTAACTCTGAACATCCACTGTAATGAATGAATTGACATGAATCTCCTTTAGAATCGTAAAACCATCTTGAAAATACAGCAAGACAAACTTCATTGTCAGGTGGTATTTCTTGACAGGTTTCATTATATGGTGTACCGTCTTTTTTACATCCAAATGAAAAAAGACAACATAAAAAGAAGGGTATTCCTTTTATAAAAGTTGTAGACATAGTATAATGTACAAAAAACAACAGAATCTGTTGAATTTAACGTAAATCAAACCTATTAGCAGTACGTCTCTAATTATTAAAATTATTTTTCAAATCGTGTAAACCGTGATCATTTATGAACCAAGATCAAATCAATGAAGTCAAGAAAATATATGATCATGCTCCTTTCCCAGCTTCATTAGGTGGTAATAGAGGAGCCGGTATTCCGCTTATTACAGATTGGATCAATAGCACAGTTATGCCATCAGGTAAGTCGTTATTCGACGGTGCGCGAATTTTGATCGCAGGCTGTGGATCAGGAGCAGAAGCATTGGAAATAGCCATGAAATTTCCAAATGCAAGCATTTTGGGTATCGACTTTAGCACACCTTCCATCGATTGGGCAAATACATATATGGCAGCTACCTCTTATAAAAATGTTGCTTTTCAAGTAGTCGATCTTATGGATACAATTTCAATGAAAGGATTAGGAACATTTGATTTTGTTTTGTGTCATGCGGTAGCTGATTATGTAATGGACCCTAGTTTACTTTTAAAGAATTTAGCTTGTTGTCTTCGGGAACATGGTACTATTTATATGTCTGTTAATTCACCAAGACACCCAGCTAAACGTATTCAATCTGCTTTCTCCCATATTTTTTCAAATACTACATATAATCATAAAGATGCTACTCATCGGGAAGCATTATCGATCATCTCTAATATTATGGGTTCTTCAAATCCACTGATCGGATTAACTCAATCATCGGAAGCTTACTTACAAGTAGATATTTTCCCACCTGTATGTCATCACACTTCGTTGGATCAGTGGATCAATTGGGCTCAGGAACACGACCTTACCTTTAGTGGATCACTCGACGCTATATATGGACTAGTACATATTGCTGACCAACAACTTAGCTATTTATTATCCATGGATCGATCAACGTTGTCACGATGGATGGCTCCATTATTAAATGCTACGTCCTACCAAATGATCTTTACACGTAAGCAAACCGATCATTTTATATCTTGTAAGGATGATACATTCTTTGAATCAGCACGACCTGTTCTATCTAGTTCATTGGGTGCCTTACCTCAATTGAATCGCGATAAAATGTTTGATCTTATGCCTGTAACACTTCGGTTTCAAAATTTTCCAGATTTAGTTATAGCATGCAATGCCATCGAATTAGAGGTTCTTCGACAGTGCAATGGAACTAGGACCCTACGTGAGATTCTGGATCAGTTACCTGTGAAGATAGATGAGGGTAAACTTTGCTATACATTATTCAAAGCTTACCACTATGGTATTCTATGGTATTGACAACATGAAGATTTAGCTAAATTCAATTCAATTTAGATGGTAGCAGAACCGTAAATGAACTCCCTGTATCTAGGTCACTCTCCACAGAAATTTTACCATTATTTTGAATGGCAAATACATTGCAAAGTTTTAAACCGAGTCCCGTTCCTGTTTCATTTTTAGTACCTTTTTGTATGTAGGTATTATCAATGTCAAAAAGTGTATCCAATTTTTCACTTGGTATACCAACACCATTATCTCGAATAGTGATTCTAGATATATGCTCAGTATCTATTGATGCAACTATGGAAATCTTTCCTCCCTCATGAACAAATTTGATCGCATTAGATAAAAGGTTTCTGATGATGGTTTGAACCATATTCTTATCTGCGAATAAATGTACATTCTGATCA
>CAXQBA010000391.1:0-4174 GCA_964221885.1 Luminiphilus sp.
CCCCAATAGCGGGTAGATGTAAGGTCATACCAGCTGATTCAAAAGCATTTCGTGCATCAGCTTGATTCATAGCAATCGGAGGGAATGTATCGTAATGGACTCCTACGATATTATTACATTCTACAAATTTACTCGCTATTACGGCATCATCATAACCCATTGTAAAGTTATCCCCCATTGACATAACCGCAAAATCCAATTTTGGACAGGTCATCGGAATAAGCTTCATATCCATAGTCAAAGCTGTATCGCCAGAAATATAGAAACATACATCATCATTCCAAATAACAAAACCACCAGGGTTACCACCATAGGTTCCATCAGGAAGAACACTTGAGTGTACGGCATTCACATATTTAACCGTTCCAAAATCAAAAGAGGCCTTACCACCATGATTCAACGGATGACCTGTCAATCCTTTTGCTTCATACCAAGAGTAGACTTCATAATTCGCAATAATTTTTGCACCCGTACGTTTTGCTATTGCTTCGGCATCTAAAATGTGATCTACATGTCCATGCGTTAGCAAAATATAATCGGCTTGCAAAGTCTCAATATCGATGTGTGAAGCAGCTGGATTTCCAGTAATAAATGGATCGACCAAAATGGAAAATCCGGAAAATTCTAAACCTAAAGAGGCATGACCGTAATAAGATAGTTTCATATAAAGTTAAATTGAGTATTTTAAAGGCGTCTAAAATCATATAATGTCGCATCTAAATATAAAAAATAGTTTATCTAAATTCTATAATTCACTTGTTTTTCTACATCGAAAAATCAGTTCGAATACATTATATGATATAGATCAAGTCTGCATTATTGCTATTGGTAACTTATGTATGGGAGGTACAGGAAAAACACCTATGACAATTTCGCTAGCCAAACAAATTCAAGATAAAACAGGTCAGCAAGTTGCTATTATAAGTCGAGGATATAAACGAAAAAGTAAAATTGCTCAAGAAGTCAGCATACACAGTCGAGCTGATGAAGTAGGTGACGAACCTCTATTGATCAAGCGATCTACACCAGATACAATCGTCTGGGTTTCCAAAAATAGAAATACAGGCATTCGATCTATTTTAGCAAGCTATCCAAACATAGGTTTCATTCTATTAGATGATGGGCTGCAACATTGGCAGATAAAACCACATATATCAATCCTGTTGACGACCTATCAACGTCCTTTTTTTGATGACCATGTAATCCCAAGAGGACGTCTTCGCGAGGACGTATCAGGTGCATCACGCGCGGATATCATTGTTGTGACTAAATGCCCAGAACTTACCGATTCAGAAAAAAAATCCTTCGAACAAAAAATAAAACCTAAGGAGTATCAATCGATCTTTTTCTCTCAGATCATCTATGACAAATTTCAACAAACTTGTCTACATAAAGAACAACAATCATTGATAGAAAAGATATCCGCTGAAGATGCTAGATCAAAAAAATGGTGTCTGGTTACTGGTTTGGCAGATGCCAATCATCTTGTCAAATACGTAAAAAGTCTGGGAATTGATTTGATTCATTTATCTTATAATGATCACCATCATTACACTTCAAAAGACATTAAAACGATTATTTCAAAAGCGAAAGACCGATATATTCTTTCTACTGAAAAAGATCTTGTAAAATGGCACGACTATCATGATTTATTAATGAATAAGTCTGTATACGCTATCCCAATTACGCTTAAAAACAATTCCGATTCAGGAAAAGATATGGTCGAGTGTATTCTACAAAAAAAACACTCATTCAAATAATTGAATGAGTGTATATATACAACTAACAGATATAATTATTTGATCATGTCTATTGACTTTTTAATGAAAGCTGTCATATCTGCGCCTTTCAACATACCATTCTGTAATCGTGCAGCAGCATACAAATAATTTGCTTTTTCACCATCATTATTTTCAAGAATGGAGTTCATCAATGGATGATTCGTATTTACAACTACATTATACATATCTCCCATATTCATAGCCATTCCTTGCATCGCTGACATCTCCTGCATTCGTCTCATAAATTCAGGACGCGTGATTACGATCGGCATCTCACTCGGTGATAATGCTTCCATCTTTAATGTGGCTGTTGGTTCATTTACACAACCTTTGAATAATTCTTCTAAAGATTTTACCTGATCTTCACTTAGTACAGACTCACGCTCCTCTTCTTTCTGGATCAATTTATCAACAGAATCCGAATCCACTCGAACAAATGTCACCTTATCTAATTTACGCTCCAAGGCCTGAATAAAGTGAACATCGATCAAGGTATCCATCTTCAATATATCATACCCCATTTCCTTGGCAGAAGTAATATAGGCATCATGCTCATCGACGTTATTGGTGTATAGTACAACCGTCGCATCGTTCTTATCTACCTGTGCAACTTGGATCTTCTCCTTATATTCTTCAATAGTGAAGTGTTCACCATCCACGTTTTCAAGCAATAGGAAATTTCCAGCTTTCTCAGCAAATTTCTCCTCAGTAACATATCCATATTTAACGAATACGCCCATGTTCTCCCATTTGTCAGTGAATGATTCTCGATCCTTTTTGAATAAATCAGCTAGTTTATCCGCTACTTTACGTGTAATGTATTCCGTAATCTTCTTAACATTGCGATCGGATTGAAGGTACGAACGTGATACATTCAAAGGAATATCTGGTGAGTCGATCACACCATGTAGAAGTGTTAAAAATTCTGGGACGATCTCTTTTACTTCATCCGTTACAAATACCTGATTTGAATACAAGTGAATTTTATTACGCTGTATCTCAAGCTGATTAGCCAACTTAGGGAAATATAGAATTCCGGTCAGATTGAACGGATAATCAATATTCAGATGCACCCAAAAAAGAGGCGTTTCACCCATTGGAAATAACTCACGATAAAAGTTTTGATAATCTTCATCACTCAACTCACTCGGTGACTTTTTCCATGCTGGTGCAGGATTATTGATAACATTGGGAACCTCGATACTAGTTGGCTCTTTCTTTTCATCTTCATTTTCCGCTTCACTAGAAGCATCTTCGTCCTCTACATATTCAGTTTTGGTACCGAATTCAATTTCAATGGGTAAAAAACTACAGTATTTATTCAGCAAAGAGGATATGCGATGATCTTCTAAAAACTCTACACTGTCTTCACTGATATGTAGAACCACATCCGTACCATAATCTGACTTTTCAACTTCCTCTAACGTATATTCAGGTTCTCCTGTGCATGACCATTTTACAGCTTGTGAGTCTGTTTTGAATGACTTCGTTACGACATCAACCTTATCAGACACCATAAAAGAAGAATAGAAACCTAGACCAAAATGACCGATTACTGATGCATCATCTTGATATTTTTCCACAAATTCCTGCGCAGATGAGAAAGCCACTTGATTCAAATATTTCATCACTTCATCAGCATCCATACCAATACCACGATCAGATATAGTTAGTGTTTTTGCATCTTTATCAATACGAATACGAATGCGTGTATCTACGATATCAAAATCCACCTCACCTCGTCTGGCTAAGGTCTTCAATTTCATGGTTGCATCTGTCGCATTCGCTATCAATTCTCTCAAAAAGATCTCATGATCAGAATAAAGGAACTTTTTAATGATCGGAAAAATATTCTCGGTTTGTACGGAGATATTGCCCTTTTGCATACTATTTCAATTTTTTCAGTTAAATAAATTCGTTTTGACATGGTCAAAAAACATACCATGCCCTATTACGAACTTTTAACATGACAAATTGTCAAGATCAATATCTTTTCCATGACTGTTTGCCGCCCGGAGCAGACGGGAAATCTAACGAATTTAGCGTGAATGTTGAATCACTTTGAATAAAGATTGTAGCATTGTAATAAGAACCCGAACCTGACAGATCTAGTAAGGTGAAATCTCCTTGATCATTTTGAGCATCTCTAGCTACAGGTGTTATAGAAATCCATTTCATCGTCCCAATTGTGAAATCTGATTGGTTTGATGAAAACTGTATGAAAGCAGTATCCCCTGTGATATTCACGATCATACTATCCTCTCTAGCATCTGTACTTTCATATCGCAACCAAGAGCCTTGCAAAACATCGATGCTGTAATCTGGTGTGTTATTCCGACAGGATGTATACACGAATACTATGATCATTAATCGATACATCAATCTTTTTTTAT
>CAXQBA010000392.1:0-5207 GCA_964221885.1 Luminiphilus sp.
CTGGAATCAAATTGTATGACTGGAATACAAAGCCAATATTTTCCCGTCTAAAATCAATTAATTTAGCATCTTTTAATGTTGCTATATCCGTCTGATTGATCAAAACAGCACCATCATTCATCGTATCAAGACCGCCGATCAAATTCAACAGTGTGGTCTTTCCAGAACCAGATGGCCCCACAAGAGCTGTAAACTCACCAGAATAAATCTCAAGATCTACACCACGTAGCGCATGAACAGGTACCATATCTGGATTGTATGTTTTTGTTACCCCTTTGATCTCGATTACAGGTTGACTAGTCATAATATTAAATTTTTCGAATGGCATCTACAGGTTTAAGACGTATCGCTTTACGGGCCGGATAGATCGCAGCTAAACATGCCATAAAAGCAACTGAAACAGTAACCTGAACATAACTCGGCAGGTCAAGTCGGGTATATAAAATAGATGAAATACCTATCATATCCATTCCCTCCTGAAACGAAGATAGATCCATACCATAGGTACCAAAATATTGTATAGTAAGAAACCCGAATAACATACCAACAGGTGCAGCTGTCATCACAAGTATTAATGTTTCATATAAGATCATCTTAAAAATTGCAAAACGTCGCATACCAACGGCCATCAGCATTCCGAATTCCTTGGTCCTCTCTAAAACAGCCATAAGCATGGTATTTATGATACCAAAGATCAGGGCTAATAAAATGATGAAAATGATCACACCGTTGATCATATCCAATTGGGTTGAGTAGAGACGTACATCTGGTGAAATATCCAGATAACTTTCTACAATAAGATCCTTATTCGCCCCCAATTGAGTTTCGATGGACTGGATCATTGTTTCTAATTCATCTGGCTTTTGTAAGGTAATCGCGATTTCATGATCTGATGTTAATGTTGTGATGGCTTGCAAATCTTTTTTTGATACGAAGACATTTTTAGCATCCAAAAAACTATTCCCGGTTTTAAAAATACCGATCACTTTAAATGAAGCCTGTTGAATATCCCCTGATTGATTTTGAAATGTCAGAACCAATTTAGATTTCACTTTTAAAGACAAGGTCTCTGCTAATTTCGAACCAACTATGATCGGATTTCTCTTTTTAGTGGAAGTGAAATAATCTCCGTCTATCAATTTCTCATCTAGATGGGTCTGCTGAGCCTCTTTCAACGGATCAATGCCTCTGATTTCAACTCCTTTAGCCCCGCGCGCAGTTGATAACATACCTGAATACAACATTCGAGCAGATACTGATTGAATTCCGTCCATCTCAGATAATACACTTTCTAGGGATGAGGAGCCCTCAATGAAAAAGCTCGATTCACGATCTTCCTTAAATTCCTTATGATGAATCTGAACGTGTGATAATTCATTTTCAATAGCACTCTGAATATATGTATCAATAAAACCCTTAAAAAAAGCCAAAAAGAAAAGCAATCCCCACACGCCTATAACTACAGCCACCATTACGGTCATACTTCGTAGTGGACTGCGCCATATATTCCTCCATGCTATTTTTAAGATCATATTGATTCGTTGCTTTTATATCACGAGCGCATAGCTGTTGATGGTTTTAGTTTAAATATAAATCGACAAGGATAAAGGGCTAAAATCGATGTCATAAAAATCACGATCAAAGCCTGTCCAGTAAAAATATCCAGGTCGATAGAGGCAGGTAAAATCGGTTCTATTCCGAACTTCTCATAGGTTTGTGCCATCTCTCCTGATACAACGATCGGATTTACATGTAAGTAATACATTAAAGCATATGACAATATGAGACCTATACATGTTCCAATGAGCGCTAGAATGATCGTCTCAACCCACACAGAAAAGGCAAGTGTTCGACGTCGCATGCCAATGGAGACCAATACCCCAAATTCATATTCTCGTTCTTTGGTCATCATAAGTATAGTTCCAAAGATGCCAAACGCGACGATCAGATACAAAATAAATATCGTAATATAGTTACTGCTTTCTTTAAGGTCACGCATGGACACAATGTCAGGCATTAACTCCTCCCAGTTCATAACTTCAAACAATTGGTCTGTATCCAAGTACTCTTTAAGATTTTCCAATTCTACTCGAGCACTACGCTTATCAGGCATCTGTAATACAAGACTGGAGATTTGATCATCCAATCCATAAAAGTATTGGGCCAATGCCAACGGCATGTAAATAACCTGTTGATTTAAGTCTGGAGATCCAAAAGTAACCAATGATTTTATAGGATATTTACCGACCGCATTCATACCATGGTATCCCTGCGAGAGAAAAATCAATGTATCACCCGATCTAACGTGTAATTTTTCTGCTAAACCTGATGAAACTATTACAGCTTCATCATCAGATTCGAGATAGTCACCACCACCATCAATTCGATCCTTGATACCTGTCATTTGGTTTTCTAGTTCAGGATCTATTCCAATGATCATAGCAGACCGAGTAATATCACTTGCAGAAACCAAGGCATAAGATTCAAGCCTAGGAAGTGCATTTAAGATATCTTTACGCTCATCAATGTACTGTTGCAAGGAATCGCTATACACAAATACATTGTCAATAGTTTTATCATCCCAATACCCATTAGCATGGATCTGTCCATACCCAACATACATTCTGACCGCACTATCAACTATATTATCAAACACACCACGATTCATGGAGAAAACAGCTACAGAGAAGAAAACAGCAAACAAGATCGAAGCAGAAGTAATCCACGTCCTACGTTTGTTTCGCCATATATTTCGCCATGCGATCTTCAGAATCATATAATGAGATTTTAGCGTAACCGCTTCAGTTGTTGAATCGAGAAGAAGGAGGCTTCATGTTTGGTTTTAAAATCGATATCCAAATACTCCATGATCGTTTTTTTACCTGGTTCATCCGATGGCTCTAATTCCATGTGTGTAGCTAAATACCGATCTCCAACCTTTTTAACTTTGGATGAATGAATCGTTTGTACCAGATCATCATCTTCGTCGTAGAACATGACCTTCTTTTGAATAAAGTTATTTTTATCAACCCACATTTTCACACGCCCCCAAACAACTGGAGCATCTGGATGAGGAATGCATTCAATAATATAATGCGCATCATCTGATTGATCCTTTGAGGAGAATGAATGGGAATAATCATTGACTATGGAACTTTGTCGAACAAGATCGTCATTCTTAAAATCGGATCCCATCCACGATTGTGACATCATAGAGGGAGGAAGTTTAATGATCCGATCGATACTGGGTTGATAATTCCACATTTCTCGTTCTCGCTTAAGATAAGAAACACCTTTTTCTCTTGCAGGTGCGATTACCCTGATAATAGAATAATCGTTCCCAATTGACCAGCTTTTCATTTCCATGGTACGACTCCACTTGGGACGAACAATAGTCATTTTAACATGTGATGATACGTAACCTCCATACGCCTGATCATCCATTTTTTTTACGATGTCAAAAGCCGTAAGATCTTGAGCATATATGGATGACCTTGAGAAAAGAAAAGATCCTAAGCAGAATGAGAATATTATTATACGCATCATAACTTAAATTACATCATTTTATCAAGTATATCAAAAAATCAGATCATTGATTGAGATCAGTACTAAAGGTAATTAAAAATGATACCCTAATACAATCTCGAATCGTTCTGCTTCACCTGCATATGAACGAATGAATGCACCCAACATAATTTGATGTCGGATCTTTTTAAAATACGAATGTAAACACCATTGCATACCGATCTTAGTCAGGATAACACTTCGTCGATAGGCGTGATTATTCAGATACACACCAAAGATCGTCACAAAAGCAAAGTGCCCAAACATTAATTCATGTCCTACTTGAATGGACATTCGTGCAAAATCCCAATGACTATTCCGCGCCGTTTGATTATTTACAAATCGATAGGTTGACCAATCATATAAATATTCTATGGATAAGGTCAATTTACTAATATCGGTCATGATTCGTTGCACACCCAATTCTATACAATATGAAGGATGAGTTGGCCCTCTTGTTCCACCAATTTCAGTCATACCTAAACCGAATCGGATAAAAGGAGAAAAAACGTTTGCAATAGAATCCAATGTTTCAGTAGAACTTGAAAAATTAGCAGAGGATATTGGTTGGTTTGGTCGATCTATTCGATAACCAAAACCAAAGCAAAGTTGTGGAATATTCATACCAATATTGGGTATCCGTAATCTACTATTCGAATAATGTGCATATTGTAATGCAACAAATGATGTCAATCTATCTGTCAACGAAAGATCATATCGTACACGAAGCAAAGCAACTGCATTTAAATGAGCTCCCATAACAATATTAGTCGGATTATTCAATGCATCATAGATTTGACTAACATACGCTAGTCCTATTCCCCCACCAAGTGAAAGCATCCATTTTTCTCTCTCTAAAAGTGGATACCGAATGGTTGCAGCTACATGAAAAGCATCTCCAATTACAGAACGATTCGAAGTGCTTTGCCAAGCAGCCGTTAATCCAATATATGGGTGCTTATGCCGGAGTGACCATTTCGATCGATCTGATTTTTTCTCAATATAAATAGCTGTTGAATGAGTTGGCGCATCTATGTTTGGATATTGGGGGTGAATCGCTAAATGATAGCCCAATCCATAAGCCCCTCCTACCCATTGTGCTACAGCAGGAAACTGAATTAAAACAAAAAAGGCCCATAGAAACCTAATCATTATCGCCCAAGGCATCGCCTCCTATAAACTCGTCATCATCTGATACGTCTTCATCAAATAGGCCAAGTATCTCTTGATAATCTTGTTCCTCTTTCAATTCTTTGAGTAGTATCAGGGCATCCTTAACATTAGGATCGATACTCAATACCTTTTCGACCAATTGAAGTGCTTTATTTAGATCTCCAAAGAACGACTTTGAAAAATGTGCGTATTGCAATGTGATCTGAATATCGTCATGTTTACTTACATACTTTTTGTATAATTCATCAGCACGATGGGTGTTCTGTTTATGGTTCAGATAGACTTCTAACATGGCATTGAGAATCTGTTTGTCTGCTGGCCTTCCCTTATGTGCTTTTTCGAAATGAAGAATCGCCATGTCCACGTCATTAAGCTCCTGAAGATACAATTCACCCAATCGGAATAGTAACAGAGGACTATCACCATGTACAGGATGGTCTAGTCCGGTTTCAAAAACGGATTTTGCTTTA
>CAXQBA010000393.1:0-3134 GCA_964221885.1 Luminiphilus sp.
CAAACAAAGCCTTTTGAGGATGAGGTTTTAAAGTTCATTGTCAATATACATTATTCATCTTCTTGGTTGGCAAGTCACCAGAATAAATTATTGAAACCACTTGACATCACCATACAGCAATATAATATTCTCAGAATACTAAGAGGATGCCGAGATCGATCGGTTAATCAGAAGTATATCAAGGATCGAATGATCGATCATTCATCTGACATCTCCAGGTTACTTTCTAAGATGAAGCAAAAAAAATTCATCAAATCCGAAGCATTGGAATCAGATCGACGCAATAAATCAATATTCATAACACAGTATGGTTTAGAAACCTTACAAGAGGCAGATACATTAATGGATGGCATTCGAAATAAAATAAAGTTAGAAGAGGGTAAATTGCAATTATTCAATGATCTTCTAGATCAACTTCATGGATAATCGTTGCTTTTGAATCCTTTTTTATGACTATGCTTGTTAAAAAATATACAGTTGTTATCTGTTATAATTGAATCATTTTATTACATTAGCTGAGTAATTTTATTTTCAATTAAACTTCTACATCGTGGGATTTGATAACAGAGATCGACGTTTTGAGAGTGTATATTCTCAAAAGGTTAAAGCGGGTAAGCGTCGGACCTATTTTTTTGATGTTAAACAAACGAAAGGTTCGGATTATTACGTAACTATCACTGAGAGTACTAAAAAATTTGAAAACGATACCTACACACGACACAAAATCTTTTTGTATAAAGAAGATTTTAATCGATTTGTAGATTCACTAAATGATGTCGTGAATCATATCAAAACGGAATTATTACCGGATTACGATTATGATGAATTCAATCGAAGATATGAGGATGAAGAGATGGTTTCCAAGCCATCGGATGATAGCGACACAACGGATTGGTAATTACACCACATATCATAAATATTTTAAGCGAGATTACACAACAACATGTAATCTCGCTTGTTTATATGGAAATATACTGAAGTGTCTTCCTTTAAATGTACAATAACGGCATTATTTGTCTTCCTAATTTCTGTCCTACAAGCCCAGAATATCCGTATAAGTGGTATTATCAAAGATGCACAAAATGGGGAGACATTGATAGGTGCCAATATTTTCTCAACAGATCGAATAGATGGAACCATCTCCAACGAGTATGGATATTATTCACTCACCATTGAAAGAGACACGGTCACTGTAGTCTACTCGTACATAGGGTATCAACCCATTTCTATTTTCTTAACTGCTCCAATAGATACAATCATTCAAATTGAACTTTCTGAAGGTAATCAGTTAAAAGAAGTTGTCGTCTCGGCATCATCCAACATAGAACGTGTAAATTCTACACAGATGGGTGTTGATGAGGTGACTGTAAAAGAGGCGAAAGAGATCGCGGCCATTTTTGGTGAAGTTGATATCATCAAGGTACTTCAATTGAAACCAGGCGTTCAGTCTGGAACAGAAGGTTCTTCTGGTTTATATGTCCGAGGTGGAGGTGCAGATCAGAATAATTTCATTTTAGATGAGGCACCTGTGTATAACCCGAGTCATTTATTTGGTTTTTTTTCCACATTTAATGCGGATGCTCTAAAAAACGTCAAATTATTCAAAGCAGGCTTTCCATCTAGATATGGCGGTAAATTGTCATCTGTGATTGATATCAAGATGCGCGAAGGTAATCGCAAACGTTTTGCAATGAGCGGTGGTTTGGGGCTGATTTCTTCACGACTAACAATAGAGGGACCTATTGTAAAGGACAAAGGAGCATTTCTGATCTCTGGTCGTAGAACCTATGTGGATATATTTACATCCCTTGCTAATGAAATCAACGCTAATAATGAGGATTGGAATCAGATACCTGCTTACAGTTTCCACGATCTTAATGTAAAATTCAATTACGATATCAGTGATAAAGATCGGATCTTTTTGAGTGGCTATTACGGTAGAGATGTTTTTCTATTTGACGGAGCCAATTTTGATTTTAATTTTGAATGGGGGAATATAACCAGTACGTTACGATGGAATCGCATCTTGCATTCAAATCTGTACATGAATACTTCGTTCACCTTCTCAGACTTTGAATATATTATTAAAAATCAATTTGATGAATTCAATTTAGAAATTGGTTCTGGTATTAGGGATGTCAATCTGAAATCTGATTTTTCGTGGAACCTAAATTCAGATCACGATGTAGTTTTTGGTTGGAATGCTATTTATCATAGGTTTTCGATCGGACGATTCAATGCCTCTAATAATAATGATATCGATTTTGAAGCAGGAACGGTCTATGATGCTGGTGAATTTGGTATTTATATTTCAGACGAGTGGGATATCTCACCAAAGGTACGCTTACTTTCAGGTATACGCCTTAGTGGATTTTACAATGATAACACGTTTTATTGGGGTGCTGAACCCAGACTGGCACTACGTTACAAAGCCTCATCAGTTGTTTCACTTAAAGCGAGTTATACACGAATGTATCAGTATTTACATTTGATCTCTACATCAGGGGCCACTTTACCAACGGATGTATGGTACCCTTCGAATAGTCGAATACGGCCACAATCATCCGACCAGGTCTCTGCTGGAACATCGATCGCTATTGGGAAAGATTATTTCATCTCTTTTGAGACCTATTACAAATGGATGTATGATCAGATTGATTTCAGGGATGGTGCACAACTTTTTTTGAATGATAACCTAGACGATGAGTTTATTTTTGGAAAAGGGTATAGTTATGGAGGTGAGTTATACCTTGAGAAGAAAAATGGGTGGATACGTGGATGGATCGGATATACTTTATCTTGGACATGGCGCGAATTTGATGCCGTTAACGGAGGAAGACCCTATCATCCTAGATATGATCGCCGACATGATATTTCAGCTGTTTTGATGATCGATATTCCTTGGAACTTGCCAAAGTTCCCATTGACGTTTTCAACCTCTTGGGTGTATGGAACTGGAAATGCTACGTCCTTACCAACATCTCGTTATTTTTCATCTGATTTTGTTGGCACAAATGCTATTGAACTTGTTCCTGTCTACACAGAAAGAGGTTCGTTCAGATTACCAGCCTATAACCGACTCGATATCAGTCTTGTATGGAAATTATTTCCATTGAAGGCGAATCGATTCAAAA
>CAXQBA010000394.1:0-4434 GCA_964221885.1 Luminiphilus sp.
GTTAAGATTGGTAAAAACAAACGAATTTGTTTGAACAAATGTAGAGTTATTAGTGAAAATTGATTTTGTAATACACAATTTTTTTATTATGTGTTTCAAGAGCCATTTAATTAGAATGATATTGAAGAAAGAAAATATGTTTTATATATCTATTGTAAGCTGATCTCTTCGCTTAAAAATGTATATTTGAAAAAAATACGTACATGAAGAATATTAAACAATTAGAACAGACAGCTTCGCAGGTACGACGTGATATTATACGTATGGTTCATGCCGTTTCAAGTGGACACCCAGGTGGATCTTTAGGTTGTGCAGATTTATTAACAGCATTGTACTTTAATGTTATGAATCATAATCCATCATTTCAAATGGATGCGAAGAATGAAGATGTTTTCTTTTTGTCCAATGGGCACATATCTCCTGTTTGGTATAGTGTCTTAGCAAGATCAGGTTATTTTCCTGTTTCAGAATTAGCAACGTTTCGACATATCAATTCGAGACTACAAGGACATCCGGCTACTTATGAAAAGCTTCCTGGTGTTCGTGTAGCATCTGGATCATTAGGTCAAGGGTTATCGGTTGCTTGTGGAGTAGCGCTAGCAAAAAAATTAGACAATGACAGCTCAACGGTCTATGTACTAACAGGCGACGGAGAGTTACAAGAAGGCCAGATATGGGAGGCAGCTATGTTTGCTGCTCATAATAAAGTGGACAATATGATCGTAACGGTCGATTGGAATGGTCAGCAGATCGATGGTCCGAATGATGAAGTATGCACTTTAGGAGACCTTGAAGCAAAATGGAAAAGTTTTGGTTGGGATGTTCTTCATATGAATGGTAATAATATGGCTGATATTCTAGATGTTTTGAATCAGGCAAAGCATATGACAGGCAAAAATAAACCGATCGTCATTTTAATGAAAACAGAAATGGGGTATGGCGTTGATTATATGATGGGAACGCATAAATGGCATGGTTCAGCGCCAAATGATGAACAAGCTCAAATAGCTTTAAATCAATTAGAAGAAACTTTAGGAGATTATTAATAAAGATTCATTATGTTAGATTCAATACAAAGTTCAGGTAAAAAAGCAACTCGAAATGGCTTTGGTGACGGTTTATATGAAGTAGCTCAAAAAAATTCACAGGTTGTAGCTTTATGTGCTGATCTAGTGGGATCTTTGAAGATGCAGGCATTTATTGACGATTATCCTGAACGATTTTTTCAAGTAGGTATTGCGGAAGCCAATATGATGGGACTTGCTGCTGGTTTAGCCACGGCTGGAAAAATTCCATACACAGGGACATTTGCAAATTTTTCGACTTGTCGTGTATATGATCAAGTTCGTCAATCCATAGCGTATTCTTCAAAGAACGTAAAGATTTGTGCTTCTCATGCCGGCTTGACACTAGGAGAAGACGGTGCTACACACCAAACTCTGGAAGATATTGGTTTGATGAAGATGTTACCAGGGATGACCGTTATCAATCCATGTGATTATCATCAGACAAAAGTGGCAACGATAGCCATTGCTGATCTTCAAGGACCAGTATATTTACGTTTTGGACGTCCTTCTTGGCCTATGTTCACTGAGAATATGCCTTTTGAGATTGGCAAAGCACTTCATCTTAATGAAGGGTCTGATATTACAATGATTGCGACGGGACACTTAGTGTGGAATACAGTAGAGGCGGCAAAACAACTTCAATCTGAAGGTATATCTGTGGATCTTATTAATATACATACCATTAAACCATTAGATACGGAAGCTGTATTAAAAAGTGCAAGAAAGACGGGTCGTGTCTTAGTAGCGGAAGAACACAATATAATTGGTGGTCTTGGAGAAAGTGTATCAAGAGTTTTAGCAACAGAATGTCCGACACCAATGTCTTTTGTAGGTGTCAATGATACATTCGGAGAAAGTGGAAAAGTTCCGGACCTGATCGAGAAATATGGCCTAGATGCAAAGAGCGTATATACAGCTGCCAAAGAATTACTAAAAAAATAAAGTATGCAACGAGTAGTTTTTCTACTGGTTCTGATCAGTTTATCCTTTTATTCATGCGATGATCCACCGAATGAATTTACGATCGAGGATGAAAAAAAATTATGTTCGGTACTTCACAATCGTATCCTAGATAGAACGGGAGACTTTCAGGTTTTACCCAGTTCAAACATTATCGTTTATGATTATATGCAAGAGCTTTTCGATGAGGTATTAAATGCACCATCCATTGTTTTTAAAGATTATTTTAATTGGACTATTTATATACTTATAGATGATTCGAAAATCGATGCCTTTTCATTACCTGGGGGTTGTATTTATGTATACACAGGCTTATTGAAGAATATGGACAAGGTGGATCATTTAGCTGGAATGATCGCTCATATGGTATACCATGTCGATAAGAGGCACCAAATCAGCAATGTTTATTCCATTTATGGTTTTGATAAATTAAATGCAATAGCTAACGAAACCAGCTCTTCAGAAGATGCGGATCAACTATTAGATGGTCTTTTAGATCAGGTATATACTGAAAATCAAGAATCTGATGCTGACCAGACCAGTGTCGACTACCTTCAATTCAGTCGATATTCTTGTAGTTCGCTCATTGGTTTTTATCAATTAATGGATTCGTTACCAACGAATTCTTTTCTAATAAACCATCCATTGGCTGATAGAGAACAAGTTATCACAGATCGAGTACAGCAGATCGGATGTTCTTCGATTCTTTGGCACGATTCGCCTAATGGAGACCAAGGGAATTACAGTACTGTGATCAGCACATTACCTTAAAAAAGAAAGAGTGTAGCAGGAGGTTTAGAAGTCCGCAATAAAATTGATCAACTCAATATCCTTTTTCAATTGAGGAGCAATTTCAAAAATATTATCAATGATATTTTCCTCCGTTTGAATCAAATGTCCTAGGAGCGTGAACCCTTCTTTTCGATTACCTGATTCAATATGTAAAGCTACCTCAGCACATTGAAGAATGACATCATCGATATGATCATT
Organism: Luminiphilus sp.; assembly: GCA_964221885.1. Lineage (GTDB taxonomy): Bacteria > Bacteroidota > Bacteroidia > Chitinophagales > Saprospiraceae > Aureispira. The sequence continues at coordinate 3,018 of CAXQBA010000394.1, forward strand.
GGCTTTTAGTATGACATCAAAAGCATCATCAAATCGTTCCTCATCAATTAAAAATTCAATAAAATGGATCCAAACAGATATTTCATCTGGGCCGAGATCACAGGCCTCGAGATAATATTGAAAAGCTTTATCGCTTAGAGAAAGTGCATCATAACAATCTGCAATAGAAAGGCAGAATGTTGGATTCATAGGATCAATCGCAAAGGCTTTTTGATAAAAGTTCAAGGCTTTTTGGACCTCATTATTGTCCATCATACAGGAACCTAAGTGATAATGAATATTACCATCTAGATTGTGCATTTCTAATGCTTTGTAAAAATAGGAAATAGCCTTTTCTGCTTCGTTTTTAAACTCGTAGCAGAGACCGATCTTATAAAATATTTCAGCATCTGCCTCAAATAGATCTTTATATTCAAACAAATATCCTAGGGCTTCATTGAATCGCTCCAATTCGATCAAACATAAAATTAGTTCATGATAAGCGGGTTCAAAATGATCTTCAATGACAATGCTGTAGTCGAAAGCAAGACAGGCTTGTTCAGTATTTCCAATAGATAGGTATGACAACCCTAAATTATACCATCCCCAATAGGAATACGTATGTTCGTCTAAGAAGGACTTGAAATAAGTAATCGCTTCATCAAAAACCTCTAAAGTACTGTAGGCGATCCATAGGCGATTAAGCGCTAAAATATTGTATTTGTCAAAAAATAATGCCTTTTTATAGTATGAAATAGATATATCAAATTTCTCTTGAATATCAAAAACGGTTGCATATAATATATATATGTCAGCATAGTCAGCTTTGTCAGCTACTTCAATAGCATGGTCCAGGCTTTGAAGCGCTTTATTAAATTTTTCTTGCCGAATATAAATATCAGCTCGTGCAATACAAGCATCTATATTATTAGGTTCGAATAATGCGGATTGGTCCAGACAAAGAAATGCTTTATCATATTCGCCTAACTCTGTTAAAATTTCAGCTTTTTTTATGAAAAGTATGATTGAGAAGGGGTGCTGCAATATAGCAGCATTAAGAACAGCAATGGCTTTATCGTAGTGTAAGTTGCTATCGTAAAAATTAGCCAATTGAAGAAAGCAGTCGATGTCTAAGTAGACAGCTTGGCCATCTTTAAAATTGTGTTCGTAGGTTTTTATTAGGTCGTCTAGTTCAGTTCTCTCTTGATCGTTAGATTCTGGTGTATGCATTCAAAACTATTTGGTAAAATAATAGAATAGTCTCTAAATTGTCTATCAGAAAGTTATTAATGATATACTCCTTTTGTCTTAACTTTACTTTATCACGAAGATTTCAGTAATTTATAAATAACGTTTTCTTGTCTTAGTATCTATGTCTAAATATAATATAAAACAAATATTCAAAAATTCCTACTATTTGATCGCTTTAATAGATCGG
>CAXQBA010000395.1:0-8135 GCA_964221885.1 Luminiphilus sp.
TAATTTTTATAACTATTTGATGAACAGTATATTATTATTCGTTGTTATATTAAATTTTATATACCATTCTCATAGTTGGCTCTAAGTTAAAATCCTATTTTATTTTTTCGTACTTTTTATAGTAAAAAATCAGAGAATTGTCAAAACAATGTCATCAAAACCCCACTCCTTTCAGCTAGATGATATCGTAATTTTTCGCTATACAGGTGAAAAAGCAACCATCATTGAGTGTATGCTGGATGGCACCTACAAAGTTTTAGATGATACATATGAAGAAACCATAGCATTTGCAGAGGATATTGTACCTATTGATCAGTTTAATGGTATCGAAGATTCACCGTATCAAATAGCTCATAAAAAATCTCAGACACCATCAATAGAATCGCTATTCTATGGTGACGATTATATTAAATCATCCGATACCTCAAAAGTTGAATCAACTATCGAAGGTTTCAATATAGCCCCATCGTATAAGAAGTTAATTGACAATATCCAACCCCAGCCATCTAATAAAGGAATTTTTACATGCTTATTAGACCAGCAACAAAATGATGAGCTCGTTCTTTTTATGGTGAATGATGCTGATATCTCTTTTCGATTTTCTTATCAGTTATTGAATAATCGATCTGAAGTCGTTGCAAGCTGCTCACAGCATATAGATCGTTACACCTTTTTTGCTATTGATGTATGGTCGAAAGATCTATTTAACAATGGATATACATACATCATTGAGATTAAATCTCTGGACATTAAAAAGACACACAAACTAAAGATTCAGAAACTCCATTCTACAAAATCATCAGTGCCTCTGATACAACTCAAAGTACCAAGCTATGTGATCGCAACACCACCTTTCTATCGTCAAAATACCAAAATTAAGGTCAAACAAGTATCTAAATCTAAATTTAGGCGTACAAGAGTAGATCGTCTTCGATCATTTGCTGATTTCCAGAATATGATTGACCTTCATGCTGACCAGTTAATAGATGAACCTGCTAAATGGTCAACCAAGGATATCTTGGACTGTCAGATGAAATCTTTGGAAACCTATATTGATCAGGCTATTGGAATGAATCTTGATGTAGTGTATATCATCCATGGAATTGGCCAAGGAAAATTGAAAGAATATGTACATCAATTTCTTAAACGCCACAAACTGGTAAAAAAATTTGTAAATGAGTATCATGAGAAGTTTGGTTTTGGTGCAACAGAGGTACACTTTTAACACATATTATATGAGGACTATATTTTATTTTTTATTGACTTCTCTTATTTGTAACGTCCAATTATCAGCTCAAAATAAACCTTGTACTGATACACTCACAATTAATGACATTTTCCAATCAGCACAAGAGGACGAGTCATTATCAGTGACGATGTTTGATCAAGAAAAAAAGACAATTAGTTGTAAAAATCTTCACCAACTATTGTATGTGGAAGAAATAACACTCAAAACAATTAACAAAGAACAATACATTTTCACAGGTGACCTGATCGAAAGTCTTCGGTACCGAAAAGATTCAATCTTATCATGTCAAATCAAAGAATCCAACCTTTCAGACCATGCTTGTATCGATCTATCGTTTCCGTTTCTCAAGAAAAGAAAGACGCTATTTGCTAAAGTTGAACGAACACAATTAGAAACTCGTCAACAGGTCGTCACCGATTCGATTCGCATTGTAAAAGCGGCCCTTGATCGGGAGAATAAGATGGTTGAGAATGCAAAGAATGACCATGAAGCCAATAAAGAGATATATCAAGAGAATAAAAATTATTTCTACACTAAATATAGTGTACATGAAGGGCAGATCGACAAACTTTTTGAGCAAAATGCAATCATCGATAATATGTTAGCTGATTTTAAAGCTGGTAAAAGTCTAAGTGCTAAGGATCGAGAAAAGATCGTCGAAGTAACCAATACTATTCTTGATATCAAAAATCAAGTAAATAATGAATCACCCGGATTCATTTCAGAATATGATCAGCTTAATAACACAGGTATTCGATTACAAAGTTTTCTTGCTAATGTGACCACACTCAAAAAGATGATTAAAACATCAAAGAAAACATTGGTCCGATTTGATGATGAGTTAGTTTGGATCAAACGAAGACTTACAAAAATATAATCAACGTCCTTATTAGAATAAATCATCTAATAATTGATCTTCGACATCTTGTGACAGAGTAACTTTTAATTGGTTATTCTGTTCCATAGCACGTTGGATTGCGAACTTGGCACCTGGATTCCTTGCCCAACTTCGTCTGGCGATCCCGTTATTCACATCCCAATGTAACATAGATCGTATTTTTTGATCAGTTACTTCACTACCATCCAACATCATCCCAAATCCACCATTCATTACCTCGCCCCAGCCGACACCTCCCCCATTATGGAGAGATATCCAAGTTGCTCCCCTGAAACTGTCACCAACAAAATTCTGCACCGCCATATCAGCTGTAAACTTTGATCCATCATAAATATTAGACGTTTCTCGATAGGGTGAATCCGTTCCAGAGACATCATGATGATCCCGTCCCAAAACAATAGGAGCACTAATGTGCCCCTCAGCAATCGCTTTATTAAAAGCCAGTGCTATTTCCATGCGTCCTTCGGCATCTGCATAAAGAATACGAGCTTGAGATCCAACTACCAGTTCATTCGATTGTGCTTGTTCTATCCAATGTAAATTATCGTTCAATTGTGTTTTTATCTCGTCTGGAGCATTTTGTAATAACTCTCTAAGGACTTTTGCTGCAATTTGATCGGACTTTTCTAGATCAGATGGATCACTTGAAGTACATACCCATCTGAAAGGCCCAAAACCATAATCGAAACACATTGGGCCCATAATATCCTGAACATATGATGGGTATTTAAAATCGATTCCATTTTCAGCCATTACGTTCGCTCCAGCACGTGAAGATTCCAATAAAAATGCATTTCCATAATCGAAGAAATACGTCCCTTGGTCTGTATGTTTATTTATAATTGCTGCTTGTCTCTTCAAAGAGGCTTGTACATAGCCCTTAAATCTTTTGGGGTCTTCTGCCATCATCTCATTCGATTCCTCAAAGGATAACCCGATCGGATAATATCCCCCAGCCCAAGGATTATGAAGGGACGTTTGGTCAGATCCCAAATCAATATGAATACCTTGTTCATAAAAAGCCTCCCAAACATCAATAACATTACCCGTGTAGGCCAACGATACAACTTCTTTATTAGCTTTTGCAAGTTTAACACGTTCACAGAGTGCATTTACATCCTCCATCACTTCATCAACCCATCCCTGTTCGTGACGTTTGTATGTTGCAGCTGGATTCACTTCTGCTGTTACTGAAATAACACCAGCAATGTTCCCCGCTTTAGGCTGTGCTCCCGACATACCTCCTAATCCAGCAGTCACGAACAACTTTCCAGTGGTTCCTTGATCATCGATCATTCGACATGCATTCAATACAGTTATGGTTGTTCCATGTACAATACCTTGAGGACCGATATACATATAAGAACCCGCTGTCATTTGACCATATTGTGATACACCCAATGCATTCATTCTCTCCCAATCGTCAGGGCTAGAATAGTTTGGAATAACCATCCCATTTGTCACAACGACTCTTGGTGCCGACGATGATGATGGAAACAATCCAAGTGGATGTCCAGAATACATAACCAATGTCTGCTCATCAGTCATTTGAGATAAATACTGCTTAGTCAGACGATATTGTGCCCAATTTTGAAAGACCGCTCCATTACCTCCATAAGTGATCAATTCCTCTGGATGTTGGGCAACTTTAGGGTCTAGATTATTATCGATCATCAACATGATAGAAGCAGCTTGTTTTGATCGAGCAGGATACTGATCGATAGGTCGAGCATATCTCTCATAATCTGGCATGAACCGATACATATAAATTCTACCATAGGTTTCTAGTTCTTCTTTGAACTCAACCGATAATTCCGCATGAAACGACGTTGGAAAATAACGAAGTGCATTTCGTATGGCTAATTTTTTCTCATCATCAGTAAGAATATCCTTACGTTTAGGAGCATGACTCAATCTTGGATCTGGAAATTTTCTAGGTGGCAATACTTTAGGTATTCCTTCCTTTATTTGATAAGCAAATCCTTGTACCTTTGTATTTTCAATCATAACATTTGATTTAGAATTTGATGTATGCTGACAACTAGTTGATCTATTTGCCGAATCTGTTGGTGTAATCGTTCTAATTCATGATACGTCACTCCTTTCAACACACGAACCTCAAACTGATCCTCCTTGCTTTCTAAAGCTAAAAATATAACATTATTCTTAACACTCATGTACAAAGGCTGTTCAAAAGAGTCATTGCTTTCAAAAAAAGATTCAAGTAGAGCAAACGGAAAATTTCGAGATGCTGTGGTATCTACTGAATAAAATAAATGTGTTTTAGAATCATATTTTGATACTGGTTTAGCACCAAGACGGAAAAATGATTTTGCAGATAATTCCATTGATTTAGCTCTACTTTTAGGCCAAGCCATGATCGATCCATCAAAAGGATGATCACATACAAATGTTATCAGACGTCCTGAGAAAAAAAGATCAACACCACCTCGTATTGAATCCTCTCTCCATATCTTTAATTCGCACATATCATAGGATACTTCATCCGTTTTATGCAGGAGGAGATCCTCTCCTTCCATCTCTATCCATACATCAGGAAAAAAACTTGATAATTGAATCTGGTCGTTTGATAATCGCTCCGTTGGATAGTATACAGAGTTCACCGAGGCATACCGAATAACTTCTGCCATGAGATATCGTTTTCCTCGTAATCCAAAAGACTTGGATACCTCCTTGAACGATACGTACCAAACAAATAAAAAGAATATATATAATAGTCCATGCAGCCAGTCAACTGCTTCTACAAAAAAGATTAAATAGGGAACTACTAGAAATGAAATCCCAAAAAAAAATAGGATTGCCCATCGAATTCGTTCGAGTCTGATTAGCTTAGCATATATTGTATCTTGATAAAAAGTTTGAAACGATTGCATGATAAAATCATATATCTACTAAATCCTTTGTCTATCCTAGGCAAGTCGATCCATTGTATATGGTGTATTTGTTTTTTTTATTCAAATACATTCACCCAAACAGCATACAAAAGAACGCATATAGAACCCTTTGATAATAATACAAATAAATGGGTAATTGCCAAAAATGACGAAGTTCACTCTTCTATTAAAAATGGCAAATATACTGTAGAATCGAAAAGTCATCAGCGAACTTGGTTTTTCAGTCAAGCTATTCCACTACTTGATCAATATGATTACACATTGACCATACATTTAAATGGGGTCATCTATAATAAAGAGAATTACTTTGGATTCTTTTGGGGACAACGTTCGACAAGAACCTATCAGGCTGTAATGTTCTCATCTAAAGGCGTGCGTGTTGAGACTTTAATCAAAGGCTATGAGTTAATCCAGAAATCTTGGGAAAAACTCAATAAAAGATTGAATGACACTAAAATCATTATTAATCGATCTAGTTCAAAAATGATCATAACCGTTAATAATGTACCGATATATAAAGGAAAACCACTTACGCTCTTTGGTAATCAATCCGGTATATTGATTAAGGGTAAACAAAAGGTTAGTATAGATTATATTAAATTTGAGCAGAACTTTCCCATCCAGCGATCATCTGAATTCCCGAATAATCTCATAAAAGAAAATATTGGTCCGAACATCAATACAAAAGAAAATGAGCTACATCCAGTCATTGATGGAAATACATCGACGCTATTCTTCACAAGAGCCAAACAGAATAAATCTCTCGATAAAACTAAACCAAACCTGAACAACAACTCCATTTGGATCGCCCAAATGGATTCGGACAAACAATGGCAATCATCAATCAAGGCATCCACCCCACTTAATAATAAAGGGAATAACTCTGTTGTCTCATTTTCATCTGATAATTCATTTATCTATCTAGGAAATACCTATCAAAGCAATGGTCAACCCAAAGGTACTGGTATATCAAAAACTCGTTTTAATACATCACTTAATTTTGATGTCCCTGATAACATTCACATAGAAGATTTTCAAAATAATGGACGTATCTCTAGTTATCATGTGAGTCCAAATGGTCAGGTATTGTTTTTAACTATGGATTCACAAAAAAATTATAGGAACTCAGATCTATATGTTTCATTACGGATCAATGATTCTACCTTTTCAAAGCCCAAGGAAATAACCATTCTTAATACCCCATTTGATGAAGGAACCCCTTTTCTATCCAGTGATTATCGAACGTTATATTTTTCTTCAAATGGCCATCCTGGCTATGGCTCCTTTGATATTTTTTATTCAAAAAGAATTGGTAATGAATGGTCATCATGGTCCAAACCTATAAACGTTGGACCCAAAATCAACACAATAAAATGGGAAGGCCATTACACAGAGAGTCTAGATCAACGCTATCGTATGTTTGTTTCCAATGCTGGAATGAATCATGTAGGTGGTGATGATATTTATTGCTTGATCGATCCATTGAATAAGGACTCTATTTCTAAATCGCTCATGATCACAGACCAAAACTCCAAACCAATCAACAAAGCTATGGTAATGATTCGAGAGTCAAATGGAAAAATATTTGATCGTTCGGATATAACTGATGGTGAAATAAAGATGAGTCTACCTTTCAATGAAGGTCTCTTTCTTTATCTTAAAAAAGATGGATACTTTTTCCATCCACTATCCGTTGATACCAATCTTAAGAAGTTACATTCGTTGCAGATAACTCAACTACTCGATCATACACCAATAACTATACCCTGCAACACAAAAGATTCAATAACAAGATACAGCCTAACCCCTTGGGTCAAACTATTAAAAGATAATGCTGATCTCCATATCTCAGTTAACGGACCATCATGGGAAACCTGTTCAGAGCTAAAAGACTTCTTCATCGAACAAGAGATACCTCATCAACTCATTCATATTGTTGACACAAACGCCACTAACTGTTATGTAATAACTCGCCCTGATTATCGATCACTAAAAGAAACATCAATACCTCTGAAGAAAATCAAACGGTTGAAAAATTTATCCGTTGATACTAAATATTTACTGGAAGCCTTTCAATATGATGCGGACTCCTTTAATTTAACCCGTTCAATGAAAAAAGAACTAGATGGCTTGATACTCCTTTTAAATCAAAACCCTCAATTCAGGTTAGTATTGATCGGGCATACAAATACATTACCCCCACATCCTTATTGTGACAATTTATCTCTTAAAAGAGTACAAGAAATCCGTAATTATTTCCAAGGGAAGGAGATGGAATCCAATCGTTATAGTACCATATCTTTAGGTAAAAGATATCCACTACACAAAACAAAAAATCAAACAAAAAATCAACGGGTAGAAATTATTTTCAAACAAGTTGCCGATGATTAATCACCCTATATTCAATAATTTTTGAAAGCTACGTATTCCTACATTCATCAAACTCAATAGATTCCTATCTAAGGGATTACAAATTTAGCGAAATAAAAAAGCCATCTGTTTTTCAACAAATGGCTACCTTGATATCTATCTATTTGGATTATATACTAGCGGTCGTTTCAGACGTATTAATATAACGTACTGAACTTGGAATAAGTATTCTGTATTTTACGGTTTCTTTACATCGTTCCCCTTTTACTATCAATTCAGATGTTACCTTTTTTCGTTTGATGGTCAACGAATGATCAAGTTGATCGACAGAATTAATTAACGTGTAACGACCTGAACTTATCAAAAACTCTAAAAGATTCGTATTACCAATTGTTTCAAGAATAATACGAGCTTCGATGATAACTCTTGAGCCTTTGGTTTCTATGATTTCTATATTATCAGAAGCTAGATCAATATTTACAACGGATATATCATTAGCTGCCACTGTGTAGTGCGTAGTGCGAGAAGCTTGTGCATTTGAGAGTTGTACAATCGTACAAATCATAAACCAACTCAGTAAAAATCGTTTCATCATTAATTGTAGTGTTTTCATTTTGGGATGATCTTTCGCTTTTACCCAAAAAAGTGCCATAAATGGCTATTTTTCGGACACGTGCAAATTTACAAAAAAAAAATCGAAAAA
>CAXQBA010000396.1:0-6444 GCA_964221885.1 Luminiphilus sp.
CAACAATGGCGGACGGGTATTCGAAGACCTGTAGAAAATGGTCAGAAAGTTTTGGCGACCAGAATAGAAATGGAGAACGAGTCCATTGCAACCTCTGGCAATTATGAGAATTATCATGAAGATCAGAAGAGCGGTAAAAAGTATGCCCATACCATCAATCCATTCAGCGGCTATCCAGAAAAAAACGATTTACTCAGTGCTTCAGTTGTAGCCAAGGATTGTGCAGTCGCTGATGCCTATGCAACAGCTTTTATGGCAATGGGATATCAAAAAAGTAAAGCCTTATGCGATAGCCTTCAGCTGGAAGTGTTTTTTATTTATTCCGATGATTCGGGAGCGCTACAGCACTACTTTTCAGAATCTTTTCAAGCCAGATTAAAATAAGATCAGCCAATTACTGATATCTTGAGCATATTGGTCTTCTTTCTTTCCTCTAATGGCATTGATCCTGTATTGATCACGATGTCACCTTTTTTGAGGTACGCTGATTCTACCAGCATTTGCTGAACATCCTTGATCGTGTCATCGGTACTTGTAAACTTGTCATAATAAAAACATCGTACTCCCCAGATCAAATTGAGGGTGTTTAGCATAAGCTCATCAGCAGAAAAAATAAAAATATGCGCTTGTGGCCTATAACTGGATACCATGTTGGCCGTATATCCAGATTTGGTCATACCTATAATACACTTGGCTTTGACTTCCCTGGCCAGCTTGCAGGCGTTGTAGCAGATCGCATCCGATAAAAAGGATTCTGAAAGCGTATTCGGCGTTAATCTTTTGTAATAAATGGAATCCATTTGTTCTGCCTCCTCAATGATATCATTCATGGCCTCTACCACTTTGACAGGGTGAGCGCCAACAGCCGTTTCTCCACTGAGCATGACAACATCCGTTCCATCTATCACTGCATTGGCCACATCAATGATCTCTGCTCTGGTTGGCGTGGGGTTCTTGATCATGCTGTCCATCATTTGGGTCGCTACAATCACTGGTCTTGCACTCTGTATACATTTGTCAATGATCATTTTTTGAAGCATAGGCAATTTTTGCATCGGCACCTCAAGACCAAGGTCACCTCTGGCCACCATTATACCATCCGAAACCTCAATGATCTGATCAATTCTTTCGAGCGCCTCTGGTTTTTCTATTTTGGCAATTACCTTTGCCCTGCTTCCACTTGCCTGAATCATTTCCTTTAGTGCTATGATGTCCTTTTCCGAACGCACAAAGGAAAGGGCAATCCAATTGAAATTATGCTTCAAAATGAATTCAAGATCTTTTTTATCCTTTGCTGTAATGGAAGGTTTACTGATCTTGGTTTGGGGTAGATTCACGCCTTTTCTGGAAGAAAGAAACTCTCCGTAAAGGACTTCTAATTTTACTTTATCTTTCTTATTGGTTTCCACTACCTTCAACTGAACCGTTCCGTCATCCACCAGAACCAATTCACCCACTTCCACATCTTTTGCAAACTCTTTATAACTCATGTAGACCTGATCGGCATTTCCAATACATTCTTCGTTTGTGAACGTCAATACATCGCCTTTTTTGATCGGCATTTTTCCGTTTTCTATTTCTCCAACTCTGAGTTTAGGACCTTGAAGGTCCGCTAAGATAGAAATTGTAGTCTTGTATTTTTTATTGATGTGGTTGATGTACTCATAAACCTTCAGGTGGTCTTCGTGACTACCATGTGAAAAATTCAAGCGAAAAGCATCGACTCCTGCTTTGATCAGATCAAGAATCGTATTGTAGCTATTGGAGGCTGGGCCAATCGTAGCTAATATTTTTGTTTTTTGAAAATTGCTTATTCCCATGGTTTTCTGTTATTTTAGATTTCGCTTCTGAAAATAGCAATATATTTAATGATAAGTATTTTTTAAATGTTGTTTTTTCTTTAAATCCTTCAACCAATGGCCATTAAATCTGTCTTCTTAACTGGTGCCACCGGCTTTTTGGGCTCCTATGTAGCCCGTTATCTCTTGAAACAGAATAAAGTTGTTCGTGCAATCAAAAGAGCAAACAGCCCAATGGATCTGGTTGCTGACATCAAAGACCAGATAGAGTGGTTTGAAGGCAACCTCCTCAGCATTTCTAGCCTGGAAACTGCTATCCCCGGAGTAGATGCCGTTATTCACTGTGCAGCCATGATCTCATTTGATCCTAACAAAATAGATCAAATGATGCGTATTAACATTGATGGCACCGCCAATCTGGTACACGTATGCCAAGCGCTAAAGGTGGGTAAACTGATCCACGTCAGCTCAATTGCTGCACTGGGGCGTAAAAAACATCAGGAAAATATCGATGAAAATGTAATCTGGGAAAATTCAAAATTGAATTCTAATTATGCGATCAGCAAATTCAAAGCTGAATGTATCGTATGGCGTGCCATGGAAGAAGGTCTGAATGCGGCCATTATAAATCCCTCTGTAATCATTGGAGCAGGAAGATGGAACGAAGGCTCTTGCAAGCTGTTTGATATTGTTTCAAAAGGTCTGCTGTTTTATCCAAGAGGCATCACTGGATTTGTGGATGTTAGAGATGTGGCCCTTTCCAGTATCAAACTAATGGAAAGCGAAATCAATGGAGAACGTTTTATCATCAATGGCGATAATTTAGCTTACAAAGATTTTATGCGCCTGGTTGCAAAATCCATGAATAAACGAGGTCCTGTGATCGGCAGCAACCGTTTTCTTCTAAACTTGATCGGGGTTTTTTCAGATATGATGCATAAAATATTCAATATCAGCTTTGTGATCAATAAAGAGACCCTTAGAAATACCGAGGAGGTCAACTATTACAACAATCAAAAGTTTTGTTCAGCCACCGGTCACGAGTTTATAGACATCAATGAAAGCATCAAAGAAACAGCACAATTATTAGCGCTTTCAAAGAAAAACAAGACAGAAAGTGCTGTATTTGATTCTTTGTAATACAACGAAATCTTTTGATAATTTAAGTCTTGAGTTGAGAATTTTATTATCTTAAATAACCGCTTCGGTCCTACTTTAGGTACTGATGTTTTCTTTTTCACCTTTTCATCCTTTTATGTTATGAAGAAAATTATCTTGTCTTTCAGTCTTTTATTTTTTTATAATCTATCATTTTCACAAGTTACCAAAGCGGACCTTGAGTCGCTTCTCAGTGAGCTCGGAACTTCCATGGACAAAATGGAATCTTTATACTGCGGCAACACTTTGACCTTTTACAACGATGGAACGTTCAAAAGAACCTATGACAAATACAACAGAAACAACAATGAGTATCAAAACACTTTCAAATTATCAAATTCGGGTATTGTTGTCTCTACCACTAAATCGGGTAAGATTTCTTCAAGAAAAATCTACGCCTTCGCTTCAATTAAGTTTGTAAATATTGGGCTTGATTACATAGAGATAGAATTGAGAGACTAGCCTAAACCATAATTCTATCCTGCTTCAAAAACATCCATTAACACATCCAATGCATTCAGCTTTTTTAATGAGGGCAGATGGTAGTGGAACAACTGTATGCTGCTATTAATGAATTTTTTTCTATCCGTTCTATCTATTTCCTGATTCATAAAATCTGAAAAATCCATTTGAATGGCTCGTCCCAATACATTCGTGTTTTGAGCAGAAAAGCAATAGGCTGCACCTTCTTCTACCGCACGTAGAATGCCTTCTGAATAATCATAAACCTCGTTTTTCTGCACATTCAACTTGTTGGTCAGAATCCCAAGCTGAAGGGCAAAACGGACCAAAAACCACAAGGTAAAGTTATTGATCCTCGATGAATATTGATCCAGCTTAATGAATACATCGGTTATAAAGGCATACAATGTTGTATTCTGTTCAGACTCTTTGATACTTTTCTGGATCAGCTCGATCATAAAAAGACCAATTGCACCTTTATAAACATTCATTGGTAAATCCAGATAAGTGTAACCCGGCCGAATCTCTTTGATCCGATTCATTTTTGCATCTTTCTTGTAATAGGCAATAAACGCTACCATAGACATGGTACGAACCAATGCCGTTCCAACCTTTGCGTTTTTCTTTCGAACACCATTTATGATAAAAGTATTTAGTCCGAGCTCCTGGGTGTATATATCACAAATAACGCTACTTTCAGAATAGTTAACTGTTCTCAGTATGATCCCATTAAACTTCTGAAGCATCTTTTTGAATTAAAAAACATGGTTGTATTTCAAGGTATAAGTGCGTGGCGCACCCATCTGTGCAGGGCGCGGTGCATACTCCTCATTCAAAGCATTTTGAATAATGAAATTGAGGTTGCTTTTTGGACTAATCTGATAACCCAATCTAATATCCCAGACCCAAAATCCTTTATTGTGGATAGTCCGGAAGGCTGTTACACCTTTGGTGATGATGTCAAAAGTAAACAGCAAATCAATATTCAGCATGTGACTGGTGTAATTTAGCGCAGTGCCCAGCGTAATGTTCTTGAAAGCTGTCTGCACATCGAACCTAAATGTATGTAAACTTCTGTACTTAAGAATGTTGTCCAAATTATTGGTACCTACTCCTCCGGCAAAGGTTTTAAACATAAACTCAAGGTATTTCCCCGGATCTCTTAAATCGCTGTTAGGAGAGTTCAAATTAACGGGGCAGTTATAGGTATATCCTGCCCATATCCATAGCGGGACTTTGCCTATCTTTCCTTCACTCATGGTGGATACCTCCCAGCCTGCTATTCTAGCCTTTGCTACATTCAGACTCTTAAACCCGAGGCCTTCAGGATAACTACCTAAGGTAAATTCAACCATATTGTCGTATTCCATCCAGAAAAGTGCTATATCTGCATACATGCTGAACTTCCCAAGGTTGAATTTATGTCGGTATCCCAACTCAGTATTCCACCCCGATTCAGGTTTGATCTCTTCGTTGGGAAAAACACCAATCTGTAGTGGTCCATCCAAAGGAATATATTCAAATATAAACCGTTCGGCAAGTGAAGGAAACCTGAAACCCTGTCCAAATGAAAACCTGATGAAATCATAATTACTGGCTTCAAAATTAATCCCCGCTCTAAAAACAGGTAGTGTTGGTGTAAATGTTTCATTTAGCACAAATCCTTCCCAACGGACACCCACAGTCATAGACAGCCGATCGAAAAACTTCTTATCCAGCTGACTATATGCAGCGAATGTTCCGGCATTCACAAGGATCACCTCATTAGAATTCATATTATTGCTGTCGGCAAATAAAACTGAATTCACATCATAAAACTGTCCCATTGTGCCAGCAGTAAAGATCCAGTCGTTGGGAAACTTACGGTAAAACTGATATTCCGCACTGTAGATACTCGCAAAAGAAGTATTATCGGAAAGATATTTGCCAACGGTAAAATATCGGGTCTTTAATTCGTGTTTATTGTCAGCGTTGTCAAATATTGTCAAATAAGGATCAATGGTGATGGTAAGGTATTTATCCCTGGTGATATTCGAAATATTGATGTATGCATTTTCCTGCATGTCCTTTGAAAGAAAATAGCGCCCTTCTTCGTGGTACATGATGTTTCCATTGATTCCCAATGACACCTTTCCGTCGGACTTAGGCAACCTATAGCGTGTATTGTAGTTGAATCTAAACCTTCGCTCATCAACGCCCTTCTGAAATCCATTCTTGAAATGAATATTACCCCCAATCACAAGATCGAAGTTGTCCTTAATTTTTTCTCGGTGAGCGAAATACATCCCTGCTATAAAAGGCGTCTGCGAGGGTGAATAAGTGCTGTCAAACCAGCGCATACTATCCACTGGAGGTTGTTCATATAATCCTCCATATAAAGAAAAAGAAGTGTAGGGTTTATCCTTTACGGGATAGGCGGTTCTGAGATTGACTACACCATTTAATGCACTGGAGCCATACAATACGGATGCCGATCCTTTGATGATCTCTACCTGTTCGGCATTTTCAAATGGCATAAAATTCCATTTGATCTCACTCAGCTCTGCTGATAAAAGGGGTTGCCCGTCCACCAAAAACAAAACCCGCGATCCTGCGCCGTAAGCATAGCCTGCACCACCACGAATGCTGATCTGCCCATCAATGATCTCTACCCCTGAAGCTTTTTTCACCAGTTCATCCAGAGAGGTGATGTTGTTGGCTTCTATCTGTCTTTTGTTGATGACATCTATAGAAACGGTGCTTTCCTCCAGTTTCTTTTCGTACTTCCCATCCGTAACAATGATGGTTTCCTTCAAGATTGCCGTCTCTTCCAGGGTAAAGTTTAATTCTATATCCTTTCCCTCAACCTGAATGCGCTGTTCTAATACATCATAGCCCATAAATGAAACCATGATGACATAACTTCCATTTTCGAGGCTAAGCTCATCGTTCCCTTCAAAATCAGTGCTAGTACCCAGACTGCTATCCTTAACCGAAACGACAGCCCCGATCATAACATCTTGGTTAGAACAGTCGAAAACCTTTC
>CAXQBA010000397.1:0-6139 GCA_964221885.1 Luminiphilus sp.
ACTCACCAATAGCATCATTAGAATAAAGAACGGGCCAATCCAACGTAGTACTTTGTGTGATAGAAATACAAATGATAATGAACTACTAGGAGGCCATAAAAGGTCATAAAAGACTCTGAGGTTTGTAAAATTTCCAGCAGATATTCTGGTTTTACGGCGAAATTCCTCTTTGATAGAACTCGGAAAAGCCTCAAAACAGACCGCTTCAATCTCAGAAACAGCTTTAAATCCTTTTTTAAAAATATGCATGGCGATATAAAAATCATCAACCAAATAATTTGATGGTATGGGTTCAAAAAGAGTTAATCGAATCGAATAACACCCCCCTAAAGGCCCCATAGTACGCCCCCATATAAGCCCTTCTTTATATTTCATTGACACCTCTCTTGATATGTAAATCCCTTCAGATCGTGAAATACCTTCTTTTGATTTTGTAGAGGGCATAATATTCGAATCAACCAAACCTATTGTTTCATCAGAAAAATGACAGACCATTTTTTTGATAGCATCCGAATTAATCATAACGGAAGCATCCGAAATAACTAAAACCGACGATTTATCTTGGTTATTAGCTTGGATTATTTCAACCAGATCATTGACAACACTTGGCTTACCACGCCTAGTATGAAAGATATAGCTATGTATGTGATCATATTGAGCAGCATAATGTTCAATGATCGCATTGGTTCCATCGACAGACTGATCAGATCCAATGTAGATTTGTATCCGATCTAACGGATAATCTAACGATAAAAGATTTTGTATTTTATCATCAATGACCTCCTTTTCATTAAATAAAGACATGACCAAATATACCATTGGCCATTCATCTGGAATATCTGGTGGTGTAGGTCGTTTACAACTTGCTAATACCCATAGAATGGCAGGATAGATCACATAACTGTGAATCATACACAAAAAGGAAGTCCAAAACAAGATATGTAGTATCAACATACACGTTATTTCTATTTGTAAAAATAAAACAAATAATCGTAAAACTCTTGCATATGATGATGGGTCATTGGAGCTATCAAAAAATAACATATAGAAATGAAAAAAGGCCACAATACGATTGTGACCTTTTAATTGTGCGGAGGTTGAGGGATTCGAACCCCCGAAGGGCTATTAACCCTTGCCGGTTTTCAAGACCGGTGCATTCAACCGCTCTGCCAAACCTCCTTTTAATACTAGAGCGATGCAAATATACACTTCCATTTAATTTTTTTCAAAGTTCAGTATTTATTTTTTTAAAAATAATGCTTTGACAGGATCGTACACCTACAAAACTGCAACATGAAAAAAAACTGCGATCAAATTAAATAAAAAGTACGACCTGACTTGGGCAATTTCTTTTATATTTGTCAAAAATCAAGTTATGAGCCATATAGATCGTCAAATTTTAGATTTCAATAAAAATGAAGACGCCAATAAACTCGAATTATCCAAAGTAAAACAACTGCTTAATAAGATAAAACTGGGTGGTGGTAAGAAAAAAATAGAAAAACAACATAGCCAAGGTAAATTAACAGCTAGAGAGCGTATTGACACTTTAATAGATCCTGATTCGACCTTCCTTGAAATTGGAGCATTTGCTGGTTATGGAATGTACAAAGAATATGGTGGATGTCCAGCTGCTGGTGTTGTTGGTGGTATTGGTAAGATTCATGGCAAACCCTGTGTAATTGTTGCAAATGATGCAACTGTTAAGGCAGGTGCATGGTTTCCTATCACGGGAAAAAAGAATCTCCGATTTCAAGAAATCGCTATGGAAAATCGAATCCCCATCATTTATCTGGTCGATTCTGCCGGAGTATTCTTACCAATGCAAGATGAAATTTTTCCTGACAAGGATCATTTTGGTCGGATTTTCCGAAATAATGCTGTGATGTCAAGTATGGGGATCACACAAATAGCTGCTATCATGGGTTCTTGTGTCGCAGGTGGTGCCTATCTGCCGATTATGTCTGATGAGGCGCTTATTGTTGATAAAACAGGCTCAATCTTTTTAGCAGGCCCTTACTTAGTAAAAGCTGCAATTGGTGAAACCATAGACAAAGAAACATTAGGAGGTGCTACCACACAATCTGAAATCTCTGGTGTTACCGATTATAAAATGCCGGATGATGCAACTTGTCTTCAAACGATACGAGACATTGTAGAAAAAATAGGTGATAGTCCCAAGGCCGGTTTTTCAAGAAAGAAATCAGCTATGCCAAAACATGATAGTGAGGAGCTATTTGGAGTATTACCTGCAGAACGTACCAAACCATATTCAACACACGATATTTTACAACGATTAGTAGACAATTCAACCTATACGGAATACAAAAAAGGATATGGCAAAACGATCATATGTGCCTATGCCCGTATCGATGGTTGGTCAGTTGGTATCGTTGCAAACAACCGTGAGGTGGTTAAAAATGCAAAAGGTGAAGTTCAATTTGGAGGAGTCATATATTCAGATAGTGCCGATAAAGCAGCTCGATTTGTAATGAACTGTAACCAAAAGAATATTCCACTCGTTTTTCTACATGACGTAACTGGCTTTATGGTTGGCACACGTTCAGAACATGGAGGTATAATCAAAGATGGTGCAAAACTTGTTTCAGCTGTATCAAATTCAACCGTTCCAAAGTTCACCATCATTTTAGGTAATTCCTATGGTGCTGGCAACTATGCCATGTGTGGTAAAGCCTATGACCCAAGATTAATTATGGCTTGGCCCTCTGCAAAGATCGCCGTTATGGGTGGTTCTCAAGCTGCAAAAGTATTATTACAGATACAAACAGCATCTAAAAAAGCTAAGGGTGAAACGATCACAGAGGCACAAGAAAAGAAGCTATTGGATGAGATCAAACAGCGTTACGATGAACAAACCACTCCATATTACGCGGCTTCACGTATGTGGGTAGATGCAATTATAGATCCAACTGAAACTAGGAATACAATATCGATAGGTATCGAGGCAGCAAACCATAAACCAACGCCTCCATTTAATCCCGGTATTATTCAAACTTAAGATGTGTTATGAATTTTTTTAAGCAACTCTTCCTAAGCGATAGAAATATTATGTTTCTGATCGCGATCAATTCATTGGTTATCTTTTTACAAGGATTTCCATCGGAGACTATTTCAGATCAAACGCAGCATTATTTGATGATCATTGATGATGTGGTCACGATCCTTTTTATTTTTGAACTTTTCGTAAAGGTCAATCACTTAGGTTGGAAACCATACATCGCCTCTAATTGGAATAAATTGGATTTCTTCTTAATCATTGTGTCCTTACCGCCACTTATTCTTCATCTTTTTCCTCAGATCAGCACGGAACTGAATATTGGATTTATATTGATCTTTAGAATCTTCCGTATTTTCAAATTCATTCGTTTTATCAAGTTCTTTCCGGATGTAGAACATATTTTCAGATCGGTCTCTATTGCTATGAAAGCCTCTTTTACCGTTTTTATTGGTTTTATTGTGCTGATCTTCATCACATCCATATTGTCTTGTAATTTATATCATGAGATTTCTCCAACGTATTTTGGTGATCCGATCACTTCCTTATACAGTATTTTCAAAATCTACACTGTTGAGGGATGGAATGCCATTCCAGATGAAATGTGTGCCGAAGGAAATATATCAGATACCAGTGCTTTTTTCACCAAATTCTTCTTTTCAGTGATCATGTTCTTTGGAGGAGTCTATGGACTTTCTATTGTCAACTCTATATTTGTTGATGCCATGGTTAGCGATAATAATGAGGAAGTTCAGGATAAGATTGCTCTTATTGAGGATAAAGTAAATCAGTTGGATAAGAAGATGGATACATTGTTGGATACATTAAACAAGTAGAATGAATACGATCCCCGAATCTGAACTAATACTTAATCCGGATGGTTCCATCTATCATTTGGCTTTAAGACCTGAACACATTGCAGATACGATCATTACAGTTGGTGATCCACAACGAGTAGAACGCGTTTCTCAACTATTCGATACCATCTATTTCCGTCAACAAAAGAGAGAATTTGTTACCCATACAGGACGCATAGGTACAAAAGATATTTCCGTACTTTCCACGGGAATCGGTACGGATAATATCGATATTGTTTTCAACGAATTAGATGCCTTGGTCAATATTGATCTTACCAACCGGAAAATTAACAGCCAAAAAAAATCATTGAATCTAATTCGAATTGGCACCTCAGGAGCGATTCATAACAACTTGGAAGTTGGCTCAATTTTATTATCAAAATACGCCATTGGATTAGAGGGGTTGCTTCCATTCTATGAACGAAAACAAACTAAAAACGAGAACCAACTAGCGAATCGTTTTAATAAATATCTCCATCAAAAAGAACGTCATTTTCCGGTAAATGCATGTTATACAACATCGTCTTCTAGCCTTTTTGATCACTTTATCTCTTGCGATGATTCATATAAAAAAGGGATCACATTAACAGCTACTGGATTCTATGGACCACAAAATAGAAATCTTAGACTGTCAAGCGTCTTATCAGGAATCTTTGATACACTTGATGATTTCTGCTTCAATGATCTTCATATAACAAATCTTGAAATGGAAACTGCAGGAATTTATGGACTTGCCAGCATGCTTGGACATAATTCACTATCAATTAATGCCATCATGGCTAATCGAAGAAAACAAACATTTCACAGTCAACCAGAGAAGCTGGAGAAAAAACTGATAGAAAGTACGCTTACCTATCTAGAAAATTTGATTTGATATTTACTTGTTGTCAAGACCCAAGACTTTTAGGCCATTCGTAGTTGCAATTTTAACCAAGTTGTCAATATCGTA
This sequence comes from Luminiphilus sp., assembly GCA_964221885.1. Taxonomy (GTDB): domain Bacteria; phylum Bacteroidota; class Bacteroidia; order Chitinophagales; family Saprospiraceae; genus Aureispira. The sequence goes on from CAXQBA010000397.1 coordinate 4,823, forward strand.
GTAATGACAAGCTTCCAACATAACTCTCATTTCAGTCCAAAGGTCACCGTCAGAGAATGGCTTATATATATCACAGATATTATCCGTTCCGAAAGCGACTGTTAATCCAGCAGGTATCATCTCGTCAACTGGCGTGATCGAATTATGACTTACAGCCATGCGTTCTGTTCTGTTATGATCGATCCAAGCTGTAGGACAAGAGATAATCAAAAGGTCAGCTTCTCTACAGAGATCATATACCTCATGACGATACTTTTTATTGTGAGCTGCAAGTGAAATACAGTGGATCGCTGATACTTTACCTTGTAAACCATGTTCAATGGTTTTGCGAGCTAGCATCTCCGTTTCTTTTTCCTCATTGGTATTGAACTGATCAACATGAACATGAACAAGTTTATTATGATCTTTAGCAGCTTGCATCAAGACATCTAAATGCTCCTCTTCTCTACCAAAATCTTTGGCAGGTAATCCACCTACGATATCAACATAGTCCAGAGACATATCAAACCAGTATCTAGCTTTAGGATCGATAACACCTTTGAGGACCTGGCAAGCATATTTAATGGTAATATCATCTTTATAAGTTTCACGAAGCTTCATAGCCGCTTTGATCGCTTTATCCTCAATCTTATCATCCACATCTATGAAGGTACCCAATGCTTGGGCTCCTTGCTCGATCATAAATTCAATTGCTTTACACATTCTCCTGTAGATGTCATCGACAGTAGCACTCTTTTTCATTTCGTCTACCAAATGCCATTTTTCTTTCAAGTAAGAATACGACTGATGAAAATTATCATCGTTCAAGGTATACGCTCTATCCAAGTGGGCATGTGTATTGACCCAACCACCATTTGCTTTAATCTTACTAATGACTAGTTGCTTAGGATCCATGATTTATTTGTTTTTTTTGAATGATATCAATTATGAGAGCAAAGGTAATAAAAACTCAAAATAATATAACTTATCTACCAAAAAGTGCGATGTTGATTTACATTCCTAATAATTTATTGATAGCACGTCTTGATTTTGAAAAGTTGAAACTGTCCATGTTCTCGTCCATCATTTGACGAATCTTATCGTTATTGAGGTTTCCAATGCTGCCCTCATGTGTGTGTGCATTTTCATAAACTGGTTCAAAATTACCGTTATTGATATCGATACCTACTTTTTTGTACGCATCTCTGAAAGACATGCCCTCTAATACTAATTTATTGACTACATCAACACTAAAGATATACTTGTATTTTTCATCATAAATTACGGAATCATTCACAATCACATTATCGAGCATATACGTACTGATTCGTAAACAAT
>CAXQBA010000398.1:0-3375 GCA_964221885.1 Luminiphilus sp.
GTAAAACATTTGTATGAATTTAAAGGGACCATACACATTTTAGGTACTTATCGACTTGGAAAAAAAATAGACGAAGAACTTATTTTTTATCATGAAAATAGTCAAATATATACTCGGAGAAAAATTATTGAAAATGGTATACTTAGCGATGAGTGAATCTATAAAGGATCAAATTTAATATCAATTTCATCTGTAAAGACCCAAGCTTTACCACCCGCACCTAGATGCCAAGGCGGACATTTATCAATATTTTTTGCATGTACTTTAATGTATCGAAACTTTTGACCTTTACGGAATGTGTGATTTAACTCAGTTGTGAAAGCACCGTATCTATCTAATGGCTCTTTATGATTTAATGTGGTTATTTTTTGATAATTTTCTCCATCTTTTGATCCCATTAGGTCAACCTGACTTGGAAGCCAAATCCATGATTTGATATCTTGTAAAAAACCTATTGAGACCGAATGAACCGGATTGTTTTTCAATAGATCAATAACAACTATAACATCATCTTGATAGCCCTGCCAAGATCCGGTTCTGAAATTAATCCCACCTCTGAGTTGATCTATTAAAGCTCGATCTCCACCAGCGGCATATTGATTTGCATACTTGGTTAATACGCTTATTTGTTTGTCATTAACAACTTTAAGATACTTCTGCTCAATAACTGGGCTAGATGTATGTCGAATCGTATCGATAGCTATAGCTCGTAGAGATAGATCATGATCGATCCAAAACCCCTGTTTGAATAGTTCGGATTGTTGGTTTGGGATACTACCATCTGTTGTGTAATAAATAGAAACATTCGGTTGGGCACAGCTAATATCCACGAAAATACTGTCCCAAAAAGTTGGTTGTGAATAGCTGAAAACTGGACTAGGTAGAATGGGATTTGATGCAATATGAGAGAAAGGTCTATGCACTACATTGGATCCCCAATCTTTGTTTGGCGTTGTTCCAAGTTCAACAACTAAAGTACCACCTTGCATGATATCTTCATGTATTAAGTAACTGTAAGGATATGCCTTGCCATTCAATGAAACTCCCTGAATGTAGAACGCATCTTTTGAACTCTTGTTAGTTTCAATGCAGAATTGACGGCCATTTTCAAGTTGTAAACAAGCCTTGTCAAAGATAGGGGTACCGATTATGTATTGATCTGAGCCTGGCAAAACAGCATACATACCCAATGCACTAAGATTATACCATGAAGACATCTGACCACAATCTTCATTACCCGACAATCCATCGGGTTTATTACTATACATGCTATCCAATAAGTATTTAACACGTTGTTGAGTCTTCCATGGTCTACCAATATAATTGTAGAGATACGCACAGTGATGGCTTGGCTCGTTTCCATGAGCATATTGACCATATAGACCAGTAATATCGACCTGATGACGACCTGCTAAGTTGGATTTGGTTTGAAAAAATGAGTCCAACATCTTATCATAGATTATCTCGCCACCCATAAGTTCAACATGACCGGTGATATCATGAGGTATAAAAAAATTATATTGCCAACCATTTGCTTCTGTGTAATTGAAATTCACTTCTGATGGATCAAAAGGAGCGAACCAACCTCCGTGAATTCTACCTTTCAAGAATAAGGTATTCGGATCGAAAAGGTGTTTGTAAGCCTGTGCTCTTTTTATATAAGTGGTATAAATATTATCCCTTCCAAGAGCTCTGGCAAATTCAGCGATACACCAGTCATCATAGGCATATTCGAGATTTTTAGATACTGATTCGGGTTCTTCATCACAGGTCATGAAGCCCCTTTTTTTGTACGTTTCAAGTCCTAAGTGATCTTTTTCTGCACTTTGGATCATCGCTTCTAACGCAAGAGCATGATCAAATGAATCGATGCCTTTTACAAAAGCATCTTGAATTACAGACACAGAGTGATATCCAATCATACATCCGGTATAGTTGGAGGCTAATTCCCAAACGGGTAATTGCCCACCTTGTTGGTATTGCTTTAAAAAAGTTTGGATGAAATCTTGAGTACGTTTTCGTTGCAATAGAGTAAATAGAGGATGTGTCCCTCTAAATGTATCCCAGAGTGAGAAGATAGTGTATTGATCATTTTGGGTGTCACTGTGAATGGCAAGGTCGGTTCCTCTATATCGTCCATCAATATCTGATGCCATGTTAGGTGCAAGAAATGAGTGATATAAAGCCGTGTAGAATATCTGTTTTCGTACTAGATCATTATCTTCGATCAAAACTTTTGATAATTGATCCTCCCAGGTTGAATCAGCTTGATCTAAAACATCACTGAAGGTTAGTCCATCAATTTCAGCATCAAAATTCTTCTTTGCCCCCTTTTCATCGACAAAAGACATAGCAACTTTAATATCAATGGTATCTATATCTTTTTGGAAACTGACGATGGCTTGTACGTTTCTTTCTAAACTATCAGTACGATAGACGATCGTGTCAAATTCGGTAGTAAACGCAAGATAAAAGTAAAAATGCTGTTCTTCAGCCCATGCATTCGAGATGCGATAACCACTGAGATATTTATTATTAGTATGTTTTATATTTCCGTCAAGTAACTTGTCTCTGTGTTCTAGATTGATTAGAATATGCCGATCGTTATCATTATTGAAAATATATTGATGATATCCACATCGAGTGGTAGTTGTCAATCTGGCTTGTATGCTATCTTTGGTGAGAAATGATTCATAGTAACCGGGTTTTGCTATTTCCTTTTCCTTATCAAATGGACTGCTGAACGATGTGTAGGGTGCATCTACGGATGCATTAAAGGAAAAGGGCATGATCAAAAGGTCATTATAATCTCCAACCCCCGTTCCACTGAGATGCGTATGCGAAAATCCATATAAAATACTATCTGAAAAATGATATCCAGAGCAGCCATCCCACCCCTCGATTCGTGTGTCTGGACTAAGTTGTATCATACCAAAGGGTAGTGTTGACCCTGGATAGGTATGACCATGACCATCTGTGCCTATAAATGGATCGACATAGTCTGTAAGCTGATGTTTTTCAGCTTTAGGCGATATACATGAGTAGATCATACTCAATAAGACAATTACCAGAAGACATTTCATCGGATCAATTTAGCGAGTTCCAAGCAATTGCAGATGCACCTAGAATAGCAGCATATTTCTCATGTACAGAGCTAAGTTGAATATTGACTGTATCTTTGAAGTTCTGCAATAAGAATTGATTCATATATTTTTGTGTTGGTTCTAAAAGAACATAACCTGCATTTGCAAGACCACCAAAAAGAAATACATGAGATGGGCTAGTTATAGTAATAGTATTAGCAATTGCAAAGCCAAGCATTTTTGCGGTGATATCAAATGCCATTAATGCGATCTTGTCTCCTTCATTAGCTGC
>CAXQBA010000399.1:0-2981 GCA_964221885.1 Luminiphilus sp.
AACTCCCTCTGATGTACAAGTTACAAGATTATCGGCCTGAGCGCTGGACTCCATTGAAAACCGCCTTACTCTTGAAAAGTATGGGCCGAACGCTTACATCCCGATCCAATGATTTTGGTCTGACAAATGTTTTTAATTATTTACAGGATTCATCATGGTTTGAGTCATTGTATGCACCATATTTTGATGAGCAATCACCTATAATTTTAGACTCGGTCAAAATAGATCGCCCAATTTTAGTTGACCAAACTCGTCCAATAAAAATATTCGATGGATATTTTAGTGAAGAAAATGATCAACACACCGCATCCAAAGGTCTTGGTTCTAATAATTGGGCAGTGAGTGGTGCTAAAACAAAAAAAGGCCATCCAATCTTGTGTAACGACCCCCATCTGAGTATGAATTTACCAGCTTTGTGGTTTGAGATCCAAATTCACACGCCTGAAACGAATACATATGGTGTTTCGTTACCGGGTGCTCCTGGGATCATCAGTGGTTTTAATGAAGATATAGCTTGGGGGGTGACCAATGTAGGTCATGATGTACAAGATATTTATGCCCTTCGTTGGAAAGATAGTACAAAAAAAGAGTATTGGTTTGATGGTGTGTATCGGCCCATTAGCTATCGTGTTGAAGAAATTCAAATTCGAGGAGGCGCTCCGATATTCGATTCTATTCCTATGACTCATTTTGGACCAGTTGCTTATCAAGATACACATACCGATTATGTGCTGCGTTGGATCTTACATGACCCATCCAGTGAACCTTTAACCTTTTTGAAGTTAATGCATGCTAAAGATCATGCTGATTATTTGGATGCATTGAGACATTTTTCTTGCCCTGCTCAAAATATTGTTTTTGCATCAAGATCTGGTGATATAGCTATTCGAACGCAAGGAAAATTACCGTTACGAAAAAAAGATCAGGGAAAGTTCATTCAAGAGGGAACATCCTCAGATCAATTTTGGCCTGGATATATCCCTTTTGAACATATTCCATCAGAATTAAACCCAGAACGAGGTTTTGTGGGTTCAGCTAATCAGCATTCTATTCATCCAGACCAATATCCATATGATTACTATGGATATTTTGAAGACTATAGAGGTAGGTATTTGAATCGTCGTTTGGCTGAAATGAATGATATTCAAATTGAAGATATGATGGCGCTACAAAATGATGCCTACAGTTTAAAAGCTGAAGATTTTATTAGCGTCATCAAGGAGCATTTACCGAGTGGTCAACTAAGTAAAGACGCGCTTGAAGTATGGCACAAATTTGAAAACTGGGATTTCATATATAGCTATGACAGCAAAGAGGCGACTTTGTTTGAACGCTGGTTCAATCGATTCTATTATTCAGTATATGATGAATTAGATGCTTCAAATCTACCTGTTGCATTACAGGGAAGTCCTATCGTATATCCGGAAGATTATCAATTGTTCAATATTTTAAAGCGAGATCATTCAAACCCTATTTTTGATAAGGTTTCTACAGAAAAGAAAGAATCTTTAGCAGATCTTTTAGTTGACGTTTTTGAAACGATAGCTCGTCAGACCGATACGATACCTATTTGGGCGGTTCAGCGTAATACTCGAGTTGAACATTTAGCAAAAGTTGATGCATTTAGTACTAAGATACAATCCTCAGATGGTCATGGATCAACTTTAAATGCTGTAAAGTCTCGCCCTGGACCTTCTTGGAGAATGATCGTTGAATTAGCGGACACTGTTTCAGCATATTGTATTTTTCCGGGTGGTCAATCTGAGAATCCAGGCTCTCCTTTCTATGATAATATGATACCAAATTGGGAGGCTGGCAGATACGATACAGCTCATTTTATGCATTCATTCAATCCGGATGAATCATCACGTTTAGTATACCGATTTAATCCTTAGATGGCTAATTTTTATGATGAAAATTGGAATCATATCGACGTGCTTGATTACATGGATTGCTTTAGGATCTATGTACTACGGACAACAATGCTGTACTGAGGATGTTACGGCAACGGGTGTTTCTGTTAATTTACCCTTTCAGAGTAACACCTTCTTACTTTCATTTCCTGCTCTATCTTTGGAATTTGAGAGTGAGGGAGCAATTCTATTTCAACAAAACGATACAGAGCCTATCATTCCTGAACGGATTTCTGAAACATTCATCGAAATTGTCAAAGTTTTAAAAGTGAACCCTTTATTTCGATTGAAGGTACAAACGGGAGTAATGAATACGGAAGATCAGTCACTTTCTAGTTCACGCTTTGAAGCCTTGCGATCTGTTTTTGAACGTACTGGATTACCATCGTATCAGATATCCAGGGGACTTGATATTGAACCCATTGATACAAAAGATGGTTTTTTGGCTGGATTATGTCAAATTCAATTGGAACATATTGAACCGATCCGTATCGCTGATACCAGTAATTCATTGGATATAGTGATCGAAGATAATATTTCTTTTGCTATCAATAGTGTTGATTTTTTGACCAAATTTCAGGTGAATACAAGAGATCAATTTCAGAAGATGGCCCAATATCTAATTCAACATCCAGATCGCCAGATACAAATTATTGGCTATTATTTGCCATATGAAGAAAATACAAGTTCGTTTCCTGATATGGGATTGTCCAGGGCAAATAAGATTCGAGGACTCATTAGCTCTTTAGGAGCTAAAGGAGGTCAGATCGATATTATTTCTCAAATAGATTCATCTACGAATGCAGTATGTTATTCCAAGTTGGTTGATACCTTTTTACGTCGACCAATTCGGTTAATGACAGATGATTATACACGGGCTAATTATCAGAAACAATGGAGAGATCAAAAACGATATGAAGAAAAATTCACAAACGATCAGGTCTATCGCTTTTTAAATTTTGGTTCTGAGGAAATGAGTTTAGAATTAGATCAAAGACTACGATCCAATTTATTGGCCGTGAACACATATTTGGTCAGAAACCCGAAAGCGAAGATTTTCTTGGTGGG
>CAXQBA010000400.1:0-3679 GCA_964221885.1 Luminiphilus sp.
ATTCGATCATATTTAGGTCGAGATGATTAGTTGGTTCGTCCAAGATCAATAGATCAGGCTCATCGATCAGTACTTTGGCCAGTGCCACTCGTTTTCGCTGTCCACCGGACAAACTTTTTATTTTTCGATCTAAGTAGTTGACATCTAGCTTTGAGAGGATCTGTTTGATCTTGGTGTCGTAGGCCCAAGCTTGCAGACCATCCATTTTATTCATACATCGTTCAAGCTGATCCGTATTGGACGGATCAAGTAGGGCTTTATCATAGGCTAAAATCGCTTCAACTACTGGATTGGCAATATCATAGACCGCCTCAAAAACGGAGTGTTCTTCATTGAAATCAGGGTCTTGCGAAAGATGTGCCATTTTAATTTTGGGATGAATGAATACCTTTCCACTATCCACTTCCTCATCGCCCATGATCAGTCGGATCAATGAGGATTTCCCACTCCCATTTTTGGCTACAAATGCAACCTTATCACCCTGGTTGATGTACATGGTTACATCCTCAAAGAGGATTCTATCCCCGTAGGACTTGGCTACATTTTCAATGGTCAGGAAATTCAAAGATGATCACTTTTAGGATTGCAAATTACACTTTCAAGGGGAATATAGCTTGTTAGATCATCGATTTATTGTCAATTTTAGCTGAATTTTCGCCCATTCATGCTCTAAATACTACTTTTATGTAAAAGTCAGAACTATGCACATGAAAATAGAAGGCGATTTTGCAAAATCATCGAGCAATGAGCCGGAACCAATACGTACCATCTTTTACTTGGCCATATTCAATACCATTTATGCGACGCCATTTTCGTATGGGCTATTTTATCTTTTAAATAGGTGGGTGCCCGAGTCAGATGTTATCCTAACAATGTTCACGAACTTTTTTGTTCTAATCGCTACCAGTTATGTAATGGCATGGATCGTTACGTTTTATTTACTTCATTGGCGACGTAGAAAAATCAACTAATCGCGTAAGGAGGCTGGAATACTAAATCGGTCACCATATTGATTGGCAAGTCGATCACAGGTCTCAATGAATACTTCCTTTCCTATATAATCAATGTATGAGAACACACCTCCAGTGTACGGCGGGAAACCAAACCCTAGAATGGAACCTATATTACCATCCATCTCAGATCGAAGTACACCTTCATCAAGGCAACGATACGATTCCAATGCCATGATACACAGAAATCGTTTACTAATGTCATCTATATCAAACGTATCATTGGATGTGGGGTATAAGTCATACAACCCTTTCCATATTTGTTTCTGTTTACCCGAACCATAGTCATAGAACCCTTTATGTACACGTTTACCGTGTCGACCTAGATCTGTTGAGATCTTCTTGTACATTTGATAGAGTTTTTGGGTAGTCGGATCATCTAGATCAGCAGTAGATTCCATCACATCTACACAAAGCGATAGAGAGACTTCATCTGTAACAGCTAATGGGCCCACAGGCATTCCAATATTCTTTGCCACATTTTCGATAACAACAGGGTCGACACCTTCTTGAAGCATTAGGGCGCCTTCTCTAGTGTAGGTGCTAAAAACTCGTGATGTAAAAAATCCAGGACTATCATTGACAACAATAGGTGTTTTTTTTATGGCCAATACATAGTCAATAGCTGCATTAATCGTAGATGGTGAGGTCTCTTTCCCTACAATGATCTCCACTAGTGGCATTTTATCGACTGGAGAGAAGAAATGAATGCCAATAAAATTAGCGGGACGGGTAGAAGACTTCGCTAATTGACTGATGGGGATCGTAGATGTGTTTGAGGCAAAAACTTTTTCAGCCGAAAGCATGGGTTCCGACTCTTTGGTTACTTTATTCTTAAGATTTGGATTCTCATACACGGCTTCAATGATCAGGTCGGCACCTTTGATCGCCTCGACTTGGTCCGTAGCTATAATTCTCGATAAAAAGGATTGTTTTTCATCTTCAGTGATGTATCCTTTCATTTTCTTTTTATCTAACAATTTGCTTGAGTATGCTTTCCCTTTTTCAGCTCTTTCTGTATCAATGTCTTTCAAGATGACGTTCATACCTGCTTTTGCAGAGACATAAGCAATCCCAGCCCCCATCATACCAGCTCCTAGAACACCTAACTTCTTTACCGTATATTTAGTTGATTCTGTCTTGTCTTTACCTTTATTAGCTTCATTAATTCCAAAGAAAACAGTCTTAATAATATTTTGTGCCTCTTTGGAGTAAAAGGCTTTGATAAAATATCTCGCCTCAACTTCTAACCCACGGTCAATAGGTAATTGCATGCCGTCATGTATACACGCCATGGCATATGTAACACCAGGATAGTGTCCATGGGTCTTCTTCCTGAGATTTCCAATCCCACCTACCATGGTTTCAAAACCTGATTTAGACATTAAACCTCCTCCAGGAATTCGATAGCTTCGATCATCCCAAGGTTGAACGGCTTTTTTAGTTTGTAAAATCCAATCTTCAGCCTGTTGGATACCTTTTTCTTTGGTAGCGCAAAGAGCATTTACCAAGCCCTCCTCAAGAGCTTGTTTGGGTCTAAACTCAGTCCCTTTCAAAATGTATGTGACCGATTTTGGGATGCCGATCAAATAAGAGAGTCGTTGGGTACCACCACCACCAGGTAATAAACCTAATTTTGTTTCGGGCAATCCGATTTTAATATGAGGATCATCAAGGGCTATTCGATAATGAGCGGTCAGACATAATTCATATCCTCCTCCCAAGGCTGTACCATTGATTACCGATACGATTGGTTTTACTTGTTTTTCAAGAGCTCTGAATTGCTCATGCGCCAATATGAGGTTATCAAATAATTCTTTTTTGTCCTCAGGAGGGTTTGCAATAAAACGAAGATCTGCACCAGCCATGAAATCTCGATGAGATGAAGTAATGATCAAACCGTTAACATCATTATTCAAAAGTACCTTACTCGCTGTTTCAAGATAGGCTTGTATAAATTCAATGCTAAATAGATTCGTCGGTTCTTTGTGCATGAAAATATCGAGAATAGCCATGCCATTATCGTTAATGTTCAGACTAAAAAGGTCGTTATGTTGTGGTATTTCACTCATGATCTGTTTATAATAATGAAGGTAAATTAAAGAGGTCAGGTAATTTTTGAATTATACTCGTTCAATAATAGTTGCGATACCCATACCACCTCCAATACATAGGGTAACAAGAGCCGTATTTAAGTCTCTTCGCTCTAATTCATCAAGAGCTGTTCCCAGTAGCATAGCTCCAGTGGCTCCCAATGGATGACCAAGTGCAATAGCTCCACCATTTACGTTCACTTTTTGATGATCTATTCCCAGATCATCCATGAATCGTAAAGCAACAGAAGCGAACGCCTCATTAACTTCAAATAGATCAATATCACTTATTGACATACCTGCCTTTTCAATGCTTTTCTGGAAGAAGGAGCAGGACCTACTAACATCATGGTCGGATCTGTTCCCTCCACAGCAAGCGATACGATTCTGGCTCTAGGTTCAAGGTTATTTCGCTTCCCAACAGATTCATTTCCTAACAAACAAAGTGCAGCACCGTCAACGATAGCGGACGAATTTCCCGGATGATGTACGTGATTGATTCGCTCCACCTCGGGATATCGATCGATCGCCACTGCATCGAATCCACCATGAATACCAATCATTTCAAAAGAAGGG
>CAXQBA010000401.1:0-3580 GCA_964221885.1 Luminiphilus sp.
GATCATTCATATACATTGGCCAGAGGCTTTATTTGATTGGAAACGAATTAATAAATCAGATATTCAGTTGTTGACCGAACGACTGGATGAGCTAAGACGACAGGGTAAGAAAATTGTTGTAACCCGACACAACTCCATTCCACATCGAAGAGATCACTGGGATAAAGAACTGTATGAAAAGACCTATGAAAGAGCCGATGCTATTTTTCATATGGAGGACTTCAGTTTGCAAGAATATAAAGAAATGTATGGGCAAAATGAATGGTCATCGAATCAACAACATTTTTTTGCACCGATCATTATGTACACCAAATTAGTGAACACGATGAGTCAAGAAGATGCGCGAAAGATGTTACACATTCCTTCTGATCATTTTGTGTATATGGTCCTAGGAACTATTCGTAATAAAGAAGAAAAGAAGTTATTAGAAAAGGTTGCCAGTTCGCTTTCCAATAAAGATATGCTATACGTTGCACAGTGGCCCTTGTATGGTACAAAACCAATAGTAAAAACAGTCCGTCGATATTATCAAAAAATACGATTCCCAAAACATATATTCAAAGCAGCTGAAACAATACCTGATGAGCAAATGCAGGTTTATCTAAATGCAGCTGATGTTGTTATTATTCCTCGAATCCACTCATTAAACTCGGGGCTCATTTCACTCGCCTTTTCATTCAAAAAAACGGTGTTAGGACCATCAAGTGGAAATATGGGTCCTATTTTAGCAAAATCAGGTAATGCTATTTTTGACATCAACAATCTATCCAACCTAGTAGAGCATCTTGAATACGCAAAAAAACTTGCTCATCAAGATCAGGGCATCCACAATTTCAACTATGCAACTGAATACTGGTCTTGGGAAAAAGTAGGACAACTTCACATAGATGCCTACACTAAATTATTGTCTAATTAGGTTATAAATTTTACCTTAGATTTTCATTTAGTTAGAATATGGCCAAAAAAGAGATCATTGTTCGTGTACATTGCGGGTGGCAAGGAAAAAATACGATGCTGAGACAAACACCAAATAATGATGGTGTATGGGGAAATGTTCGTTTTATTATAGACAACCTAAACACTGAAACACCGATCGAGGAATGCGATTATTTCGTCGTCTATAATTGGGTCTTACATCCTATCGAAGTGGCTTGTCCGAAAGGTAATACAATCATTATTTCAGGGGAGCCTCCCATACATACCAATCAATTTGCAACAAAGGCTTATCACCAGTACGACACCTTAATTACTCAGCACACTAAACAACTCGGTAAACATCATATCAAAAGTCAGGGAGCCATCCCTTGGTTTGTCAAAAAATCATACAGTGATTTATGTTCACTTCCAAACAATCTAGAGAACAAGTTAGATGCTGTTTCGTGTATTACCTCAAATCTAACATGGAAACCTGGACATGCCGAACGCTTAGCACTGCTTAAAGAACTTGATAAGTTGGGTTTCCCTGTTGAAACCTATGGCCGAGGGATACGTCCTTTGCCTAATGATGATAAATTTGAGATCTTATATCCATATAAATACAGTATCGCTATCGAAAATAGCTATTACGACCACTATTGGACTGAAAAAATTGCCGATTGCTTTCTGTCTTGGACCATGCCAATATATGCTGGTGCACCGAACATTACCGATTATTTCCCAAAGGAATCAATGATCTTGATTGATCCTCAAAAACCCAAAGAGGCGATGAAAATTATTAAACATGCCATTGAAAACAACTATTGGGAAAAACATATCGATGCCATTAGAGAAGCTAGGGAATTGATCCTAAATACATATCAATTTTTCCCTCTACTCGTTGACCATATTCACAAAAAGGAAAATAAACACCATTCAGAATCAAAAAAAGTGAATCAGTCATTCAAATATTATGCAGCCCCATGGCATGAGGGCTACCGTCCTAGTCTACTCAGGAAAATTGAATATCGATTTCGAAAATTCTTTGATATCAAGCCGTATTGATCAATAAAAATTCGGTCTTAGGATTACGCTTTCTTAAGTCAGTTCAATACTGATTTTTTCCTATATTTGCGATACGAATAAACCGATCAAAAAGTGATAACGATGAAAATAACACTGGTAGCAGGTGCTAGACCTAATTTTATGAAAATCGCCCCTATCATACATGCTATCAACGCATCGAACAAAGAGCATGATAATCCCATTGCTTATCGATTGGTTCACACGGGGCAGCATTACGACAAAAAACTGAGTCATAACTTTTTTGAAGACTTAAATATCCCCCATCCCAATGCAAATCTAGAGGTTGGGTCGGGATCGCATGCTGTTCAGACGGCCAAGATCATGATTGCCTTTGAACAAGAACTATTGAAGAACCCCTGTGACTATGTACTGGTCGTTGGTGATGTCAATTCAACAATGGCATGTACGCTTGTTGCCAAAAAGATGGGGATTCAAGTGATTCATGTCGAAGCTGGACTCCGATCGTATGATATGGATATGCCTGAGGAGATTAACCGTATGGTTACCGATTCAATAGCCGATCTATTTTTTACAACTACCCCTGAGGCCGGCTATAAATTAATCAAAATGGGGGTCGATCCCGATCACATACATTTTGTTGGAAATGTCATGATCGATTCATTGGTGGCCAACCTTACCCGACTTACTGAACCAGCTGTCTGGTCTGATAAAGGATTAAGCGAAAAAGAATATTTCTTAATGACATTGCATCGCCCATCGAATGTTGACGAAGAACGTAGTCTCCGTGAATTGATCTGTCTTTTAGCTGATCAAGCAGGTGATTTACCCATCATCTTTCCAGCTCACCCAAGAACCCAAAAACAATTGGAAGCGATCGGTGAATTACCCGATAATATCTATATGGTTGAGCCTCTGCGCTATCTGGAGTTTATCTACCTTGTCAAAAACGCTAAAGCTGTACTTACTGACTCAGGGGGCATTCAAGAAGAAACGACATATTTGAAAGTACCATGTTTCACATTAAGAGAAAACACGGAACGCCCAGAAACGATAACCGTCGGAACCAATGAATTGATCGGTTTAGACCCTCAAAATATCATCAATGGGTTTCAAAAACTTCATACGAATCGGTGGAAAAAAGGGAAAATTCCACAATTATGGGATGGTCAAACATCTGCCCGTATTATTGATACCTTACGATCCCTCAACAATCTGCATTAACTCATTCAAGTCAACTCGATGAAATTAGAAAATCAGACGATACTCATTACCTCGAATGAACCTTGGGGGGATTTATGGTATTCTAAACAAAACTATGCCTATGAGTTGTCAAAAAAAAACACAGTTTATTTTCTTAATCCGCCCACTTCTTGGAGTCCTGTAAATTTAATATCCAATACGATAACAGAAGGTCAATACAGTGACTCTCTCTTTTATGTCAATTATCAGAACGTACTCCCCCTTCGATCCAAGGGGTTGATACGATTGAATAATAAGATGGTATCCAAACAGTTACAGTCCTATTTCAATAAAAAGGGAATTTCGGATTATATCTTATGGGCCTTTGATCCTTTACGCTTATACAATCATCAACTTCTAGGTGCAAAACTCGGAGATC
>CAXQBA010000402.1:0-2974 GCA_964221885.1 Luminiphilus sp.
CTGCTATGCAGGTTGAATTATTCGATGCAACAGGTAAACTGGTGCGTTCGATTAACAGCACAGCTTATGGAAGTAATATCACTACCATTCCAACTGGCGACTTAGCCAAAGGAATCTATATGGTAAAAGTAATTTCTAATGGATTTGCAGGAACACGTAAGGTGATCTTGAATTAATGCCATTGGATTTTGAAATAAAAAAGGAGCTTCAAATTGAAGCTCCTTTTTTTTATTGTACTTGTTCGAGAAACCATTCCCGCATTGAGTTGGTCATCGGATTGATTTCAGCCACCTGATCTTTGAATTTCTTGCGCTCGTCACTGTCATATACATTCAAGTTGACCAGTTTCTTCATACTACTCAACGTATTCTTATACAACTCTCTAGCATACCCGACTATTTCTTTTCGCATCAAATATTTACTCATACTTTCAATTAAAAGATCCAATTCCTCTGCCTTACCTAGTTTATAATATGCAATCAACAAATAATTCCTTGTTAATAAATTCAATAGAATATCTTGATGATTAACTTTTAATATATATGATTCTAATTCCTTAAAATCTTTTTTATAAAAGTGCATTATACCCATACTTAAATTGTAAATAGACTCTTTTTCTGAATCTAAAAGATCAGTTTTATATTGTTCTATAAAACCTTTTACCCAATCAAATTCTTTAAGCTTAGATCCTGTGCTTACAATATTTATAAACATTACTCTAGTTACTCGACCCCCATAAGTTAGAATTTCTTGATCCAAACCAATTTTATACATTTCAAAGGTTTCACGAACAAATTCTACCTTTCCCATATTCATTTTACCCACACAATAATTAATCAAATTCACAAAGAACTCCTTCAATTTTTGAACCCGAAAAGTATCCAAATTAGACATCAATAGATCTTTCAGTTTCCAATAATATCTCTCCTCATCCTTGAACTCTAGGGATCGGAACGTGAAGTAATATACCCCAATACTGGGTAGCTCATATAACTCATTTTCCTCGATATATTTCAGAATATCCTCCAAAATACCAAAGTCAAATTCCGTCTTGTAAATGGATTGCGCCGTCAACATATCCAACGAAGTCTGTAACTTTTCCGAAAGGAAATAAGTGTCTAATTTTTGGGAAACCTCTTGCATTTTATCAAAAGCAATCTGCCTCTTTTGTGTAGCCAAATGCCTGGATTCTTCTAGATTCTTTTGGTAGTTAAACCGGTGATAGGTACTATCGATATATTGAGCATTGTCAAGTAATTTATCTAATCCGGTAAGGTTAGACTCGAACTCACGCTTCAGTTCTCGATCGTTATAGATGCGTGCCAAACGTATCTTGTACTCTAGTTCTTCCGCTCGACTGGATGCAAAAACCAAGTAGGATTCCATCTCTTTCATAAAGAAATAGGAGACTTGACGCATTTTCGCATCCTCATATTCTTCATCTGGATACAGAAAAGAAAACACCTTTTCTTTACTGATTAGGTGGTCTTTATCTAAGCGTTTTCCATCAATCAAATAGGTATACAATTGGCGTACATCTTCCCGCTGATTATGCACTGGTGAATGCAACCACTTTTTAAATTCACGTAATTCCTTTTTCTCAAAGGACCTTAAAACCTCGATTAAGCGAGTTTTTTTCATGTAATAATCCTATTTTTTTTCAACAAAAATAACGATGAAAACCTTTATAAATTATAGAAAACAGGCAATATTTGACATTATATTTAGTTAAACAACATAAAACAAGCCATTTTTAATCAACTTTTTTTATTTCTTGTCATTGTTGAATAACATAAAAAGTCTGATTTTTATGTAAGAAAAGAAAGAATACCTGCAAATGAATCTTTTAACTATCAGAACAAATACGCTCTGGCTAAAATGGATATTGACCGTTTTAGCTTTAAGTGCTTATAGCTTTAGCTATGGTCAGCTCTGGCAAAACTTCTACACCTTCGGCCAAAATGCTGAGGATAGGTCCTATTCCATGTTGCAACTCAAAGACCAAGGATATTTACTCGTTGGTCGTATTGAAGATGTTGATACCGGAGATGGAGATAAAGATCTTTTCGTTGTAAGAACGGATGTGGATGGCCGTGAATTATGGAACATCACTATTGACCCCACATACTCTAAAACAGAAAGAGGCCTAGACGTAGTAGAAGATGAAGCAGGTAATCTCTACATCGTTGGTGAAATAGATTATTTCACAGATAATACTTTCGATATTTTCCTTGTCAAATTAGACAATCGTGGTAATCTACTTTGGGAACAAGCCATTGGATCACCTATGGTATCCGAACGTGGAACAGCGATTACTTTGACTTCAGACAATCATCTAATTATTTCCGGTTCAAAAGAATCTACACCTATTGCAGGCAATGGAGGTATGGATGCTTATTTGGCTAAGTTTGACTTAGATGGTGCTTTGGTTTGGGAAAAAACCTATGGATTCAATCAAGATGATACGGCTAATGATATCTTGGTTATTGACGATGGAAATGGAACTGACTTGAAGTACGCAATAACAGGTCGTACATTCAATCCATCCAGTAACACCTTTGATATCTTCTTAGCAGAAGTATCCCCAACAGATGGTGAATTACTAGGCACATTCAATGTAATCTCAACTAATGATTTCGATGAAGAAGCCAAGAGCTTCATATATCTATATGATGACCAGTCTTATTTGATTGCAGGTAATCAAAAAACAGGTGGGGCTAGTAGCGATATGATATGGACTCGAATTAGTGTGGATGAGACTATCCCATTTGAAATCACATATCTGTGGCAAGAACCATATAGCGTTTTCAATGGACCTGCTGACCTAGGTGAAGGAGCAGAACGAGTAATTCAAACGCAAAATGGTTCCTTTGCTATTGTAGGATTTGAAGAGGTAACCATGTCCAATATTGGAATCCGCTTAATCCAAGTAGATGAGGATGGAAACTTTGATGGGACAGCTATCCCGCCTTAC
>CAXQBA010000403.1:0-7129 GCA_964221885.1 Luminiphilus sp.
CAAGAGTGAGCCAATTCGTGGGCCATTAGGTCTTCATTCTTCAGCCCATTGTTCGCCGCATAGATCGGATAAGAAATATTGGTGGCGTGCTCCATCGCACCCGATCGAAAGGGGACCAAAGAATAGCCAACCTTATCAAAGCGATGGCGGCCATACCAGTACTCAAAGGCATCGATACAATCGCTTAGGTGTTGAAAAGACTGCTCAACGGCCTTCGAATCGGTGGTCATACAAGCGATCTCGATCGGAACAGGACCCACCTCTCCTTGATGTTCGTATTGTATTCGAATATATCGTCCAATGGCAAACGAAGCTAGATACGAACAGATCGGTTGATGAAGGGACCATCTGGAAGTGTACACGCCATCTAAAAGTTGTCTACTCATCAGTAAACCATTGGCATGGCCAACAAAGGGGGCTTGGGTAACCAGCTCAATATCATAGAGCGCCTTTTCGGCGAAATTATCGAAGCAGGGATGCCAGATGCGCCCATACGGATGTGGATCGGACATAAAACCAACGCCCATATGATAGGCATAGTCGGCAGTATGGTAAAAACCGCCCCAAGAGCGATCCGTTTGCGGTTTGCCATGATATATAATGGTAACAATTTCGCTTACCTCTTGATTTTTAGGGGTCAAATTCGGCAAGGATATCGATAGAATGGTATCATTATAGTTAAAAGGGATTATTTTGCCCCGATAAAGGACCGAATCCACCTGCATTTGGAGAAGATCCAAATGTAATGCGTCTACATTAGGGCGTAATCGATTAAAATAGACCTGACATGAGGCCTTGGTGATTACTTTGTTACGCGGTCCAAAGGTCAAGGAAAGAGCATATTTCTCAATATCAAAAAACAAGGATCGGTCATTGTAATCCAGACCTATATTTGTTGTTTGCCAGCTTTTTTGCGCCCCTTTCAATAAGTCAAGATCACGAATACAACGGGGGGCATACAGACAGGTGTCTGGATCTTGTATCTGAGCACATGTAGTGGATATAAATAGCGCCCAAAACAAGGTGTATATCAAGGATAGAGGTAAAGATCGCTTCAGATTCGTTGGTATCATATCGGTAAAAGACGGATTTAAACGAAACTACTGATTTTAGAGTGGATTCTAGGCCTTCTGTAGCTATGAAAAGCTAAATAGCAGTAGAACAAGGTTCTTTTTGATGAAGATATCGGCTAATTTATATCAAAAAATAGGGGAAGGGTCTTTCAACTTAGTATATTGTGAGTAACACCATTCAATTGAATACGCTATTTTATTCAGCAAAAACAATACAATAAACCGTACAATAAAAAACATAATAAACAAATGATTTTAGCACTCGATCAAGGTACAACAAGCTCAAGAGCTATTGCCTTTGACCACAATGGTTCCATCATATATACCGCTCAAGAAGAATTT
The DNA here is from genome assembly GCA_964221885.1 of Luminiphilus sp. Lineage (GTDB taxonomy): Bacteria > Bacteroidota > Bacteroidia > Chitinophagales > Saprospiraceae > Aureispira. The sequence goes on from CAXQBA010000403.1 coordinate 1,416, forward strand.
ACGCAGATCTATCCAAAATCGGGTTGGGTCGAACACGATCCTAATGAGATCTGGGCTACTCAGTTACGTGTAGCCAAAGAAGTATTGGCACACCCCTTTGTTCAAGGGAAGGTCAAGGCGATCGGTATCACCAATCAACGAGAAACAACGATTGTTTGGGATAAACATACAGGACATGCTATTCATAATGCGATCGTCTGGCAAGATCGTAGGACAGCATCTATCTGCGATGCTTTGGTAAAAGAGGGTCTCAAAGATTATGTGTATGAGCATACCGGCCTAGTTGTCGATGCTTATTTCTCGGGTACCAAGATCAAATGGATACTCGATCATGTTGAAGGGGCTCGAGAGAAAGCAGCTCGTGGTGATCTGTTATTTGGTACCGTGGATTCTTGGCTGTTATATAATCTGACTGGGGGAGCCGTACACGCTACGGATTACAGTAATGCATCTCGAACGATGATCTATGATATTCGCGCATTGGACTGGGATCAAACCCTTTTGGATGCCTTGGATATTCCTAAGGCGATGCTGCCAACCGTTTGCCCATCGAGTCATCTCTTTGGGCACAGTAAAGAAAATGTATTGGGTCTTTCACTACCTATTGCAGGTATAGCTGGCGATCAGCAAGCGGCTCTTTTCGGGCAAGGATGCCACCGTCCTGGAATGGCAAAGAACACCTATGGAACGGGTTGTTTTATGTTGATGAATACTGGGGCTCAGCCCGTACAGTCCAAAAATGGTTTACTGACCACCATCGCTTGGGGAATGAATGGAGAGGTACATTATGCCTTGGAGGGCTCGGTTTTTATTGCGGGTGCAGCCATTCAGTGGTTACGCGATGAAATGAAGATCTTAGACGAGGCTCCTGATTCTGAATATTTCACTTCAAAGGTCTCTGATACGGGTGGTGTTTACGTTGTTCCGGCATTTGCTGGACTGGGTGCGCCCTATTGGGATATGTATGCAAGGGGTGCGATACTCGGTCTGACTAGAGGTAGCAATAAATACCATATCATTCGAGCAACATTGGAGTCATTGGCATATCAGACACGTGATGTCTTACAAGCCATGGAATCGGATGCAAGTTTGACCCTTGAAACATTACGAGTTGATGGTGGTGCCTGTGCAAATAATTTTTTGATGCAATTTCAGTCCGATATATTAGATACAAATGTCCAACGCCCAAGAGTGATTGAAACAACCGCACTTGGTGCTGCGTTTTTGGCGGGTTTAGCGACTGAATTTTGGTCAGCTACAGAAATTGATTCGATCTGGCAGCTCGATCGGACATTTTCATCTAAAATGGAAGCATCGCAAAGAGAGGGCTTATATAATGGTTGGCAAAAAGCAGTTGGGCGAACTCGAAATTGGCAGGATAGTGAAGCATAATAGGGATGAATCTCGTTAAAATACCTGTATGATTCTATATGTTTTATTGATATTGATTTTTTGTTCTATTGTAGTTGCAGTTTGGGTTTATGTCTCAGCTGTGAAGAAAGGACGTAAGTTAAGAGTTCTATTTATTCAAATGGATTTGTATTTTGATCGTTTTTTAGAACAATGTAATGAAACTGGTCTTGAGATTGGTGAAATCATGTGCCATTCCCTTTTTGGGAATCTTAAAATGGAACTTGATCAACTATTACTACAATTATTCGCTATTTTAAGCCATCCAACCTATGCTTCGGTTTATATTCCTTATCAAAGTCGGTTTTTTTCGGCCATTCAATCTAAAACCGAATCCTATTTTAGGATGCCGGGCGTTAAACGAATAAAAAAAATCGATTTTGATATACAAAATGAATACAGAAAGTTATTAGTTATACAAGTTGAAACTAATCTTAAGAATTTAGTTTAATATTTCGATAAGAAAACTGTGCTATTTTGAAAAAATAATGACTTTTGGGAACTAAATATATATTGTGGTATAGTATTAGTTTAGTTTATATGTATAAAATATTGTTTTTGAGTATGTATTGGTTTTGGCACAAGGTTGGTATATGTATCAATACAAAAGAGAAAGTTATTTAAACTATAATAAATTTGGGTTTTAATTGGGGTGATTTAGGACTTGCGAGTATGGGAATTCTTGCAAGTCCACTTTTCCTTCTTTTAGACCACAACACGATTAAATTTGGGTTTTAATTGGGGTGATTTAGGACTTGTGAGTATGGGAATTCTTGCAAGTCCACTTTTCCTTCTTTAAGACTACAACACGATTAAATTTGGGTTTTAATTGGGGTGATTTAGGACTTACGATTGTAAGTCCTTTTTTTTTTGGACCAATCCAAAATTAAAAAAAGGGATTAGCAATTCTGCTAATCCCTTTTTTGGTATCATAGAGTATAATGCTACAGCGTATTTCGATTATCTACGATTTCAGCGTTATCCTTCATATCCTGGAATAGTTTACCAGAAATAGCTTGTGATAGAGATGTCGTTATCTCTCTTCGATTTCGCTCAACATCGGGAATGCTTCCAGCATCTTGGCTGTTTGCTAATGAGATGACATAAATACCTTCATTTCCATTAATAGCAACACTTAGAGCTCCTACAGCAAGTTTTGATGCAGTGGCAACCACTTTAGGTTCGACCCCAGCATTGGTGATACTTGGGTTACCATATTTAACATTAGATGCGGGTTCTTTACTAACACTGAACATGTCAGCTATCTCACCGATGGTTGTTTTACCTTTGATCTGCTCATTAACAACGGCTGTTTTACGCTCGTTTCGTAATACACGATCAACATCAGCTCTTACAATTGGATCATTTAAACTAGCTAAACCTTCTCCTTGCTTATCGACAAGTGCTGCGATCACAAATTGCTTAACGTAATTCAATTCTTCATTATCAATGCCAAGAATGGTATTAGATACATCACCGATCTGAGTATTTTCATCATGAGCCCAGCGGATCAAGTCTGCCGATGCGGTATTTTTACCAACACCTTCAATTTCAAAACCACCTACTTCAAGTCCTGAAGCTGAACCACCAAGAATTCCTTGTGCTAACGCGTTTTCTTTAAGTGTCTCACTGGTTCTATTTTGAATTAAGAAGTCATTCACCTTCATTTTGATGCGTTTCTCAGTAGCCTCAGAAGGAATGATATCCTTGAATACCATGGAGTAACGTACACCTTTATTCTTGTTGATGTATTTATAATCAGTGATCTGAATCAAATGAAGACCAAACTGCGTTTGGATCATACGGATGCTGTCTTTTTTACCTGTGTAGAACATATAGTTCTCAAAAGGTGCAACAAATGAACCATCTTTTGCTTTGTAGCCTAGATCTCCACCGATAGAAGCAGAACCATCTTGGGAGAATTTGATGGCTAATGAATCAAATGAAGCATCTGGATTACTGGCTAATTCTTTTTGTAATGAATCCAATAACTGTCTTCCTTTCTGGAAATCTTCATTGGTGTTCACACGGTATAGTATGTGACGAGCTTTAACAGAATCAGGCATTACCTTGGTTTCGTAGATTTTAATCACTCTGTATTGACCGTTGTGTAAGTATGGACCAAAAACGTTGCCCTTTTCGCCTTCCATCAATTGAGTTTTGATATCAGCTGGTTCATCAATCTCATCTTCCATCTTATATGCAATGTCAAAAACACCATCATTTCGCATGATAAAGAATGAATCCTCATTCGTTTCAGCAAATTCAGTGGCCAATGTTTCTAATTCATTGCGATAGACAGCCGAATCTTCAGAGGTTGGTATCACATCAAATAGATAATATTCTAAACTAGCATTTGCCTCTTTCTTATATTGTCTTGGATGTTGTTTGATATATGCTTCCATATCTTCATCACTGATCACCTCATCATAAGTAACAGCTGAAAATGGAATCGATACATATTCAAAGTCATAAGACTTATTACGAGCACTAAACTCCATCTCATTCATCCAGTTAGGGGTGTAAAAACCCATCGTTAGTGCACCAAAGAATTTTGTTTGCACACGTTGTAGCTTAACACGTCTTTTTAGGTTTTCAACAAGATCATATGTTTTCAATGCCTGATTTAACTGGTCACCTTCAAATTGAGCGCGTAGTGCAGCACGGCTTTTATAGGTGTTCAGTGTCTGACGAATCTGATCGGTGTTGGCACGACCTGTATTCGGATCTGCAAACTCACGAGCAACAATCGGACTCTGGATCAATGGATCTTCACTCAAGAATAATTCACCCAGTTCATTATCGTTAACAACAAAACCCGCTTCTTCCACTTTATTGTAAAGAATGGTCTCATTTACTAATTGTTCCCAAGCTAATTTTTCAATCTCCTCAGAGAGGTAACCTTGCCCTTGTAAGTTTTCTTGATAGTCCTGAAGCTGATCCCTAGTGATCTTGATACCATCTACAGAACCAATTCGTGTGCTACTACCACCAAGTGAATTACCTGGGCCAGATGCATCCATGAATAAGAAAGAACCAACCCCTACAAGGATCATTGTGATCATTACCCAACCGAATCGGTTTCGTATCGTTCCTAATAACGCCATCGTTTAACTTTGTATTTAGTATTTTTTAAAATTCAAATTTTGGATATTCATCCATTACCCTTTCAGAGAAAAGACAACAAAATGGTCTATTAACTACAAGTAGAGCGTGGCAAAAGTACATTTTTTTTCTGATTCCGTAAAGTATTTAAAGGGAGAATTCAACATAGATTAGACGACGCTTCAATTATCCGTTAGAAGCGGTATTTATCTTATGATAAGCTTACTTTTTAGTATCAGCTTTATAGAGTTCTTCTTCTGATACAACTCGTATTGCATTCCCAGTTTTTAATTCACTGGCAATAGCATCAAATGGTGCTGTTATAACGGTATCACTGAGATCGATACCTTGTTGTATTTCGATGAAATCATCGTTTTGAACGCCTATTTTTACAAACTGTTGTCGTACTGTATCTCATTCTTTTACATAGACACATTCTTTTGGTTCCTCAGCAGCTGTGTTGATGGCCTTGTCATCGATGCGAGATGTAACACTCGATATAGGAACGGTCATTACATCAAAAACGGTATTGGTTTTTATTTCAGCCGAAGCTGATAGACCGGCTCTAAATGGAGATTGGTCATTTGGCAGACCTAAATACGCATAACTTTCAGGCAGCATCAAGATTCGAACTTCAAAATTTGTAACCTGATCGGATGTTAACTGAGTCGTTCCATAGCTTAAACCAGATGCCGTGCTCGCTATTTGTGTTACTAAACCAAGAAATGTATCATCTGGATAGGCATCCAATTCGATGCTGGCTGTATCACCAATAGAGGTATTTAAAATATCTCGTTCGTTCACTTCGACGCGAATTTCAACGGTATTGAGATTCGCGATCTTCATAATTGGTGTGCCAGCCATTTGCGCTGTTCCAACCACTTGCTCACCTTGTTTTTTATACAAAACAGAAACCAATCCATCAATTGGAGCATAGATGGACGTCTGTGATAATGATTTTTTTTGTTCCCGAACCGTAGCTTGAGCACTCTTAACAGAGAATTCAGCCGCTAAGATATTTTTATCAGCTGTTTCCAAGTTTGCTTTTGCAGATTTGAAGTTGGCCATTGAAATATCAAATTCGGATTGAGCTATCACGCCTTCTTTCAATAACTCGACATTTCGATCATAAATGAGTTTTGCATTATCATACTGTGCTACTAATTGGTCTTTCTGGGCAACAACAGACGCAAGTTGTG
>CAXQBA010000404.1:0-2809 GCA_964221885.1 Luminiphilus sp.
TAGCAAAGGGCAATGATGTATTCAAGATGGCCATTGCAGTAGCACCCGTTACCAATTGGAAGTGGTACGATACGATCTATACCGAACGCTACATGCGGACACCTGCTGAAAATGAGTCGGGCTATGAGGAAAATTCGCCAGTCAATTTTGCAGATCGCATTAAAGGTCCCTATCTATTGGTGCATGGCTTTGCGGATGATAATGTTCATTTTCAGAACGCAGCCGAAATGGCTCGTGCTTTGGTCAAAGCCAATATTCCTTTCGAGCAAGCGTTTTACCCCAACAAAAATCATGGTATCTATGGAGGACTCACCAGAGCGCACCTCTTTACCAAGATGACGGATTTTCTGGAGAAGAATCTGTAGGTCAGATATGTGCTATTGAGCGTGAATCAATAGACCGAACAGCAGGAAAAACAGACCGATGACCAGGCCTCCATACAAAACGGCATTTCGTATGGATCGAAAAGGGTCGAAATCAGCCAACACCTCACTTTTGAATTGATGGAGGACAGCCGGATCGTCTTTGTGAGTCAAAAAGGTGACTAGCAACCAGGTTGCGGTGGTCAGAATGGTTAGGGTATAGATACGTAAGGAATAGGCCGAGCAAGAGAAGTAGGTTCGCCAAGTGGTTTCCCAGTCAGACCCCTCTAGGAGGAGGAAATATAGGGCAGAGTAGATCAATCCACCCACCATGGCAGATATTTGCGACCAGGCATTGATACGCATCCAGAACCAGCGAAGCACAAATACAGGGGCTACACCAGCTGTCAGGTTGAAGATGATTTTGAGAATATAATCCAATGCTTCGGCATAAAAAGCAATCGTTATACTCAGGCCACTGATACCGACCAAGACCCATTGGCTAAAGGTTGATTTACGGACCCATCCTCTGGGTTGGATATATCGATTATAGATATCCAAACTCAGGTAAGACGCGCCCCAGTTGAGAAGACCAATAAATGAGCTGAGAAATAAGGCGGAAAATAAGACCACCACCAGCGCCATCATTGGTGGCTCGCTAAAAGCTTGAAGATATTCGATCAGTTTCATTTCTCCATCACGGACGGTTGTATTAGGAAAAGTAGCTTTTCCGGCGATAAGAATGAGGTAAATGAAAAAATTGAAAAGCATGACCAAGAGACCGGATGTTACGGCTACTTTCCATACATTTTTAGGAGACCGATTGGCAAAGAACCGTTGAGATTCAACGCCACCACCATCAAATAGATGGATAAAAAAAGCATGTACCAGTATGTATATCAAAAAGGAAAGATCCAAACTCGGTATTAACCGTAGTGTCTCGGGTTCGCTCTCTTTTAATTGCTGAATGGACTGGCTCAGGTCGACTTCGATATGAATACTGATCAGTAATGTAGCCATCAACCCTAGAAGAAGGATCGCTTGACCATATTCTGTGATGAGATTGGATCGTAGCCGATTAAAAAAGGACAGCACAATGGCTGTAAAACCAACCAGTGTAAAGAGACTATTTCGGTCCCAGTCAGAGATGACCGCCAAAAATTTAATGAAGGCGAGCACCTGAAAGGATAAGACCAGACAACAGATGAAAAAGCCAACATAGATGGCTCTGAACACCTGAAGATAGACAGCAGATGGACCGCTGAATCGTTTGATGGCAAATTCATTATCCGTTTTGATCTTCAGTTTGATCCAGAGTGGGGCAAAGACAAAAGGCACCATTCCTGCAATAAGATATTTCGACCAAACGAACCACATTCCATGGGCACCCGTATCGTGGAATACCCCCGAAAAAAGCATGGGGGTTGTGATAGACACCTGTACGGCAAATAGGGAGATACCCGCTACGAACCAGTGACGCTTCGAGGTTGAAAATCTCGTAGATGCCTTTCTATTTAGAAACAGGTAGGAGAGGATCAGGGCAGCGAATGTGGCAAAATAAACGAAGATCATATTCGATGACGGGTAGGATATTATTCTAAGCTAGGAAAACAAATGGAATAAAAAAAGTGAGGTGATAACACTCACCTCACTTCACTTTATGTCACACATTCAATGCGATGTGGGATATCGAATTGGATATCCTTATAATGTACTTAAAAGTACGAATGATTTTTTTTATTCAAGCATGTAACTTGTTTCATTTTTGTTTCATTTTAGTTACAACTCGTGGTGTGTATTGATCTTATCGCTATTTGTTGTTACATTATGGGTATGTTGTAACGTTTAGTACAAAAAGCGTTTTAATACATTTTAGTTTTTCTAGCAACATATTATTCTATTTTTATAAATTTCTTTCCATCACTTATTCCTTGCGATGTTTGTAGATTGAATAGATATGCTCCTGAGGGGAAATCATTTGTTGAAATTCTCAAATGATCAAAAGTCCTATCAACTCGATAGCGTCTGATCTCTTGACCTTGAAAATCGTAAAATACGATTTCACCCTTATCAATACCTTGTGGTAATGTATAATCAATATTGATGTAATCTATTGTTGGATTGGGATATGCAAGAATAGAATTAGACATACTTTTTTCTGGATTTAGTATTTTCATTCCAGTTGTAAGAGAATCCGCGCAAAGATTTGTACAGGGTAAACTACCGGGTAAATTATAGATGTTTATAATTCCATTACCTTGTAACATCATTTTAGTACCATTTTCTGTATTTTCAATTACTGTATGAAAATTAGAATTAGGATAGGAAGCATATACCCCTTGAAAATTTGGTTCATTAAATATGATGCTTCCATCCTCATTAAATATAAGTGTCCCATCCAAAGAAGCATTCGATGAGGGATCGTAATAATAATACGAGAATAGAAA